>NZ_JAPWGV010000017.1:0-118155 GCF_027213915.1 Sulfitobacter sp. G21635-S1 | reverse complement strand
AAAGAGAGCTTGAAATAGCTGGCTATTCCTGCGCTCTCTTGCCTGGAACTGAGCAATTTTGGACTGAAACGGGTGGGTGACAATGAATGTCAACACGACCTAGCGTCCGTTCGTCGCGGGTGCCGAACTGGGTCGGATCATCCACCACATAACCCGGCGCATCCGGCGCGAAAGAAATGCGGTTGCCGTTGTCCCGTTGCCCAGCTCCAGCGTGGCCGAATAGGTGTCACCGATCCCGCCTTTGCGGGTAATGATATTGATACCCCCCCGAGGCGTTGGAACCGTAATAGACCGATTGCGGCCCGCGCAGCACCTCGATGCGCTCGATATTGGCGGTTTCCAGACCGCTGAGAATATATTCGCCATCGCCGCCCGAGGCTTCGATCCCGTCGATCAGGATCAGCGTATGGTTTGCCTCGCCGCCGCTCAGGCGGACCTGGGTAAAACTGCTGCCGGACCCGTTGACCGACACGCCCGGCAAGGCGCGCAGGGCGTCCTGCACCGTGGCGATGCCGCGCTCCTCGATCTGTTGTGCCGTGACAACACTCGCCGCGCGGCCCGGTGCCTCGGCCTCGATCGGCGTCAGCCCGCCCGAGACAATGATTTCGCCCAGATCGAAATGATCCTGAGCCAGTGCAGCAGTGGTGAAGAATGGAACGACGGCTGCGGAAGCCAGAACGGATGCAAGAGGCATGAAATACCCTCGGTTGCGGCCCCGACGGGCCGCCAGACGTAGAATTGTCTTTTGAGGGATGCCCCCGCAGACGGTGAAAACACCACAAGCGGAAGCTCCGCAGTCCCGACGCCCCTCGCGCCCGAACAGGGTGAACACCTCGGCAGGTCTCCTGACTCGCGGGTCGTTGCTTGGCCGGACCTTCCCATCACATATGCTGTGACAGCGGTATGCGCCGGCTTCGCTCTCCGCCTACAGTTGCGGGGGCAGTCGTGGATTTGGCCGGAGGGCCGAACCACGTTCCCTATTAACCAGACGGCGAACCGTCCGGACCGAAGTACCCTTTGGTTAGCGGCCCGAATCGTTTCGGTAAAGCCTGCATGTTCGGTAAAGCCTGCATGGAAAAATTCTCTGCGCCGCCCGGCAGGGCCTGCGGTAAAGCGCCCTGCCTGGGGGCGTCTTTTTACCGCGCTGGCCTATAACGTCAGGGCCGCATCGGCTATGATCGTCCTGCCGCTTTGCAAAGGGATGTGACATGCGCTTGAACGAAATCGTCTTTACGGATGCGAAACCCGTCGAAGGCTATGGCCCAGGCTTTTTCCGCATCGGCGGGCAGGTGATCCATGGCCCGGTGATTGCCGGACCCGGTGGCATTCAGACATGGGCCGGGCTGCAGGACGACGCCGCGCTTCTGGCGCTCAAGGGGCAGGTTGACGTGCTCTTTGTCGGGACCGGCGCCGAGATCGGCCACCTGCCGGAAACCCTGACCGGCCCGCTGGAAGAGGCCGGCATGGGGGTGGAGGCGATGGCATCCCCCGCCGCCTGCCGCACCTACAACATCTTGCTGAGCGAAGGCCGCCGCATTGCCCTCGCGCTGATCCCCGTCTGACATGCCCGGGCCGTTGCGCCCGCCCCGCCGGGGTGCCGCGCCGCAAATGACCGCTTTTGCACGCCCCGCCAATGGGTTACGCAGGGGGCATGATGTTACGCGTCGATGATCTGACCCTTGCCCGTGGCGGTGTGCCGGTTCTGACCGGTCTCAGCCTTGCGCTGGTGCCGGGTCAGGCGCTGATCCTGCGCGGGCCGAACGGCGCGGGCAAGACTACCCTGTTGCGCAGCATCGCAGGCCTGCAACCGCCGCTTTCGGGCCGCATCGAGGGCGCAGAGGACCGTGTCGCCTATGCCGCCCATGCCGACGGGCTGAAAGCGATGCTGAGCGTGACCGAGAACCTGGCCTTCTGGGCGCGGATCTTTGGCACTTCCGACATCACCCCGGCGCTGGATGCCTTTGACCTGCACGGGCTGGCGGACCGGCTGGCTGGCACCCTGTCGGCAGGGCAGAAACGCCGTCTGGGACTGGCGCGGCTTCTGGTCACCGGGCGGCCGCTCTGGGTGCTGGACGAACCCACCGTTTCGCTCGACACCGGGGCGGTGGCGCTCTTTGCCGCTGCCCTGCGCGCGCATCTGGCACAGGGCGGCGCGGCGCTGATCGCCACCCATATCGACCTGGGGATCGAGGCGCAGGTGCTGGACATCACCCCCTTCCGCGCCAGTGCTGCCACCCGCGCCGGCGCCAGCGACGAGGCCTTTCTGTGAGGGCGCTTCTGATCCGCGACCTGACGCTCGCGCTCCGGGCCGGGGGCGGCTTTGGCCTGGGGCTTGCCTTCTTCCTGATCGTGACGGTGCTGGTGCCCTTCAGCGTCGGCCCGCAGGCGGCGCTCTTGCAGCTCATCGCCCCCGGCGTGCTCTGGCTGGGCGCGCTGCTGGCCTGCCTTTTGTCGCTGGACCGCCTGCTGGCGCTGGATTTCGAGGATGGCACGCTTGACCTGCTGCTCACTGCCCCGCTGCCGCTGGAGGGGGCGCTGAGCGTCAAGGCTCTGGCCCATTGGCTGACCACGGGCCTGCCGCTGGTGCTGGCCGCCCCGGTGCTGGGCGTGCTGCTGAACCTCGCAACGCCAGGCTACCTCTGGCTTGTCGTTTCGCTGGCGCTGGGGACACCGGCTCTGTCGGTCATCGGCTGTTTCGGCGCGGCGCTTACCGTGGGGATCAAACGCGGCGGGCTGCTGCTGTCGCTGCTGGTACTGCCGCTTTACGTGCCGACCCTGATCTTCGGGGCCGAGGTCGCCCGGCGCGGCGCAGGCGGGCAGGAGGTGACCACACCACTGCTGATGCTGGCCGGGATCACCTTCGCGGTGATCGCCCTGATGCCCTTCGCCTCTGCCGCCGTGCTGCGCATGGGGCTGCGATGAGCGGCGCCGCCCTCCTTACCCCCGGTCAATCCGTCGCGCCGTCGTCTATTGAGCACCGCCGCGCGGCAGAGTAGGAGTAGCCCATGTCGATCTGGAGTTACGCAAACCCGGTGAAATTTCTCACCCTGAGCGCGCGGGTACAACCCGTGCTCTGGGTGCTGTCTCTGGCCTGTGTCGCGACCGGGCTGATCTGGGGTTTCTTCGGCACGCCCCAGGATTACCGCCAGGGCGCAACGGTCAAGATCATCTACCTGCATGTCCCCGCCGCCCTGATGGCGATCAACGCCTGGTTCATGATGCTGGTCGCCTCGCTGATCTGGCTGATCCGCCGCCACCATGTCAGCGCGCTGGCGGCAAAGGCTGCCGCACCCGTGGGGGTGGTGATGACCGTGATCGCCCTGCTGACCGGCGCGATCTGGGGCCAGCCGATGTGGGGCACCTGGTGGGCCTGGGATCCCCGGCTTACCTCCTTTCTGATCCTGTTCCTGTTCTACCTGGGCTATATCGCCCTGTGGGAAGCCATCGAAGACCCCGACACCGCGGCCGATCTCACCTCGGTCCTGTGCCTTGTCGGGTCGGTCTTTGCCGTGCTCAGCCGCTATGCCGTGCAGTTCTGGAACCAGGGTCTGCACCAGGGCACCTCGGTGCCGGTGGCGACAGGCGGGCGCAGTGTGGACGATGTGTTCTTCTACCCGCTGGTGATCTGCATGATCGGCTTCGGCCTGCTCTTTGTCGCGCTGGTGTTCTACCGCACCGGCACGGAAATCCGGCTGCGCCGCGCCGCCGCGCTGCGGGCGCGGGCGGGCAGGGCGGCATGATGCCGGAGCTGGGAAAATACGCGGTCGAAGTGCTGTCGGCCTATGCGGTGTCGCTGCTGCTGCTGGCGGTGCTGGTGCTTTGGACCCTGCGCCGGGGCCGCGCCGCACGCGCCACACTGGACGCCGCTGAAAAAGAGGCCGGACGCAATGGTTAAGCCCCTGATGATCGCCCCGCCGCTGATTTTCGCCGCCTTCGTCGCGCTGGCCGCTGTCGGCATGTTCCGCGACGATCCCGAAGGTCTGCCCTCCACCCTGGTTGGCCAGGCTGCCCCCGGCATTCCCGAAGCGGCGCTGGAAGGGTTCCCGCCCGCCACTGCCCGGATGCTGGCATCGGGCGAGGTCACATTGGTGAATTTCTGGGCCAGCTGGTGCCCGCCCTGCCGGGTCGAACACCCCAAACTGCTTGAACTGGCCAAGGCCGGCCTGCCGATTGTCGGGATCAATTTCAAGGATCAGGCAGGCACCGCGCGCAGCTACCTTGAGGATGAGGACACCCCCTTTGTCGGCGTTGGTTTCGACCCGCAGGGGCGCACCGCCATCGACTGGGGCGTGACCGCGCCGCCGGAAACCTTCATCCTGGATGGTGACGGCACCGTGCTGTTCCGCTTTGCCGGGCCGCTGGTCGGGTCTGATTACGAGCAACGCTTCCTGCCCGCGCTGAACGCGGCGCTGGGGCGATAGCGCGGGAAAAGAACTTAATGCCTCCGGCGGGGAATATTTCTTGCCAAAAAGAAAACGGGGGCCCGGCTGTCAGAGCCGGTAGCCGCCCGATACCGTGATGGTCTCCCCGGTGATGAACCCTGCCGCATCCGAGGCGAGGAAGCGGACCACCTTCGCGACATCTTCCGGCACGCCGTGACGCCCCAGGGCGGTCAGATCGGTGAAGGCCTTGATCAGCTCGGGCGGGCGGGGGTTTTCCACCCTTTCGATGGCGCCGGGGGCGACGCCGTTCACGCGAATGCCGCGCGGGCCCAGTTCCTTGGCCATGGCGCGGGTCCAGCTGTTCAGCGCGGCCTTGCTGGCGGAATAGGAGGCAGCTCCGCCTGCGGGGAACTGCGCGTTCACTGATGAGATATTGATCACCCGCGCCCCCCGCGACAGATGCGGCAGGGCGGCGTTCAGCAGGGCCATGGGGGCCGCCACATTGACCAGATGGTTCAGTGCCGGCTTGCCATCGTCCATCTCGATCGCACCGGCATTGTTGACGATCACGTCCAGCCGCCCGAAGGCCTTCATGACCTCCGCGATGATCCGATCCGCCGTCGCAGGGTCGGCCAGATCGGCCCTGATCGCATGGACCGCCGGATGCGCGCCCAGCAAGGCATCGGGCGGTGTCGCATGATAGGTGGCCGCCACCCGGTGGTCGCCTGCCAGATCCGATGCGATGGCGCGCCCGATCCCCCGCGCCGCGCCGGTCACAAGAACAACTTCCGTCATTTTCCTGGTGCCTTCTGCTCTGCCCCGCCGCAACATCCGGACCCGGCGAATTAGCTCTTTGTTTATAGAAAGTTACCCGCGGGGATCCGGCTCCCTTGTTTCCTCAACATGGCGCGCGTCACGGCCAAGTGCAACCGGACCACGAAAAAACCCGCCGCGACGGGCGCGGCGGGTTGGTTTCAGTCGCTCTCGCGGGCGGGGTTATTCCGCTGCGATGGCGTCGTCCCTGGCCAGGTCGCGCAGCACGTAATGCAGCACGCCGCCATGTTCGATGTATTCGATCTCGATCGCCGTATCGATCCGGCACTTGATCATGATCTCTTTCTTGCTGCCGTCACCCATGGTGATCTCGCAAGGCACTTCCTGCAGCGGGTTGATGGTGTCGAGACCGGAGATGGACACTGTTTCATCCCCTGTCAGACCCAGCGATTTGCGGGTGTCGCCACCTGTGAACTCGAAGGGGATCACCCCCATGCCCACCAGGTTGGAGCGGTGGATACGCTCAAAGCTTTCCGCGATCACCGCCTTGACGCCCAGCAGGGCCGTGCCCTTGGCCGCCCAGTCGCGCGAGGAGCCGGCACCGTATTGTTCGCCACCGAAGATCACCAGCGGTGTGCCGTTTTCCTGATGCGCCATGGCCGCGTCAAAGATCGAGGTCTGCTTGCCATCGGGGCCCTTGGTATAGCCGCCCTCGACGCCGTCCAGCATCTCGTTCTTGATGCGGATGTTGGCGAAGGTGCCGCGCATCATGACCTCGTGGTTGCCGCGACGCGAGCCATAGGAGTTGAACTCCCGCACCGGCACCTGACGCTCGACCAGATACTGGCCGGCGGGGGTGCTTTCCTTGAAGGAGCCCGCGGGGCTGATGTGGTCTGTGGTGATCATGTCGCCCAGCATTGCAAGAACCTTGGCGTTCTCGATGTTGGTGATCACGCCCGGCTCCGGGGACATGCCCTGGAAATAGGGCGGGTTCTGCACATAGGTGGATTGCGGCGGCCAGTTGTAGGTCTTGGCATCCGTGGTCTCCACGCTCTGCCATTTTTCGTCGCCCTTGAAGACATCGGCATATTTCGACTGGAAGCTCTCGCGCGTCACGGTCTGCTCGACCAGTTCGGCAATCTCCTGCGTCGTGGGCCAGATGTCTTTCAGGTAGACGTCATTGCCGTCCTTGTCCTGACCCAGCACGCCATTGGCCAGATCGACGTTCATGTCACCCACCAGCGCATAGGCCACCACGAGCGGCGGAGACGCGAGGTAGTTGGCACGCACGTCGGGCGAGATGCGCCCTTCGAAGTTGCGGTTCCCCGAGAGGACCGAGGTGCCGATCAGGTCATAATCGTTGATCGCCTTGCTGATCGCAGGCTCCAGCGGGCCGGAGTTGCCGATGCAGGTGGTGCAGCCGTAACCGACAAGGTTGAAGCCGATGGCATCCAGATCCTCCTGCAGGTTGGCCGCCTCAAGATAGGCGGAAACAACCTGGGAACCGGGGGCGAGCGATGTCTTGACCCAGGGCTTGCGGGTCAGGCCAAGGGCCCGTGCCTTGCGCGCCACCAGACCGGCACCGATCATCACATAGGGGTTCGATGTGTTGGTGCAGGAGGTGATGGAGGCAATGACGATGGACCCGTCATGCAGCTGGTAATGGCCATCCTCGGTCTGCACATAGCCGCGCTTGTGGCTGCCTTCGTCACCGGGGATCTCGCGGGGCTCGGGCTGGCCGCCTTCACCTTCCCAGGTGACTTCCTGCGCCTTGGAGGCGTCCTTGCCCGCGCGCAGGCCCTTGACGTATTGGCCGAATGCCGTGTGCGCGGAGGTCAGCGCGATATAGTCCTGCGGACGCTTGGGGCCCGAGATTGCGGGCACGATGGTGCCCATGTCGAGCGTGAGCGTATCGGTGTAGACCGGTGCATAGTTTTCGTCGCGCCACATGCCGTTCGCGCGGGCATAGGCTTCGACAAGCGCGATGCGGTTCTCGTCACGGCCGGTGGTGCGCATGTAGCGCAGGGTCTCGCCGTCGATCGGGAAGAAGCCGCAGGTGGCGCCGTATTCGGGGGCCATGTTGGCGATGGTCGCGCGGTCTGCCAGCGGCAGGGTATCGAGCCCGTCGCCGTAGAATTCCACGAATTTGCTGACCACGCCCTTTTCACGCAGCATTTCCACGACTTTCAGCACCAGGTCGGTGCCGGTGGTGCCTTCCATCATCTTGCCGGTCAGCTCGAAACCCACGACCTCGGGGATCAGCATGGAGATCGGCTGGCCCAGCATCGCGGCCTCGGCCTCGATCCCGCCGACGCCCCAGCCCAGAACGGCCATGCCGTTGACCATGGTGGTGTGACTGTCGGTGCCGACCAGCGTGTCGGGATAGGCCACTTCCTCGCCGTTCTGATCCTTGTCGGACCAGACCGTCTGCGCGAGGTATTCCAGGTTCACCTGGTGGCAGATGCCGGTGCCGGGGGGCACGACGCGGAAGTTGTTGAAGGCCTTCTGGCCCCACTTGAGGAAGGTGTAACGCTCGATGTTGCGTTCGTATTCACGGTCCACGTTCATCTGGAAGGCGCGGGGGTTGCCGAATTCATCGATCATGACCGAGTGGTCGATGACCAGATCCACCGGGTTCAGCGGGTTGATCTTGTCCGGGTCGCCGCCCAGGGCCACCAGACCGTCACGCATCGCGGCAAGGTCGACAACGGCCGGCACGCCGGTGAAATCCTGCATCAGCACGCGGGCCGGACGATAGGCGATCTCGCGCGGGTTCTGCCCGCCTTTCTGCGCCCATTCGGCAAAGGCCTTGATGTCGTCCACGGTGACCGTCTTGCCATCTTCGAAACGCAGCATGTTCTCCAGCACCACCTTGAGGGCGGCAGGCAGTTTGGAGAAATCGCCCAGGCCCGCCGCTTCGGCTGCGGGGATGGAGTAATAGGCGATCTTCTGATCGCCTGCGGTGAGGGTCTTGCGGGTTTTGGCGGTGTCCTGACCAACTTGAATCGTCATGGATAGGCTCCCTTTGCTATGAACAGGTGGCGGTGGTTACGGCCTAGATGACCTATTGCCGCCCATGTTTCAATGGCAATTCCCGGCATAAGCACGAAATTGTATACTATTGTATACCGAGGCCTGTTAAAACGGCGCTTTGCCATCTCAAGAAACATTGATTGGTTATTTCAAAGGCGCAAAGATACTACTTGCCGGGGTCCCGACTTGCCGAATGGAATCAAATGAAACATCTGCTGCCCCTGGTCACCGCCTTGAGTCTGGCCACCGCATATCCCGCTGCCTCTCAGCAAAATCCCGTGGTGGTGGAGCTTTTCACCTCCCAGGGATGCTCAAGCTGCCCGCCTGCGGACGCCATGCTGGAAGAACTGGCCGAGCGTGATGACGTGATCGCGCTGGCGCTGCATGTGGACTATTGGGATTACATCGGATGGGAAGATCCCTTTGGCGAAGCGGCCCATGCGGACCGCCAGCGCGCCTATGCGCATACCGCCGGGCGGCGGTCGATCTTCACGCCCGAGATGATCGTGCAGGGCGAGACCGATATCGTTGGCGCCAAGCCGATGAAACTGGGCAAGGCCATCGCGGAACATGCACAGCGCGCGGCACAGGTCGAACTGACCCTCGCGCGCGAGGGGAATGCCCTGCGGATCGATGCGACGGCGCTGGAGACTCTCGTCGGCCCGGTGACGGTTCATATGCTGCGCTATACCCCGCATCGCACAACGGAGATCGAGCGCGGCGAAAACCAGGGCAAGACACTGGGATATGCGAATATCGTCGAAGGCTGGGAAGTTCTGGGAAGCTGGGACCCCGCAGCGCCTTTGTCGATGACATCGGTTCTGGAAGGCGACAAGCCGGTTGTGGTGATCCTGCAGAGCAAGGGCACCGGACCGATCCTGGCGGCACAAAGGCTGCGGTAGCCTGCCGGGCGCAGGCATGGCTGACGCGTTGCAATGTTTACGTGAAACAGGCGCGACCACCTGACGGGTTGAAATCTTCGGTTTCGGGCCGCGGCAGGTAATTCAGATCAAAACCGAAGCGCGTTCGGGTCCGGACCATAGGTGGTTCCGGGATCGGGATGGCTTTGGTCCTCTTCTCATCATCAGGCGAATTCCTGACCTGCGTCCTTTGGCGCGGGGGAGGGCGGGAGCAGGAATATGCCCCGCGACCAGACCAAGATGCACCAGCGCGGCAAGGCCCGGTTCCGGCACGCCGCCCTGGCCCTGCCGTAACCGGGGAGAACGTGACGTGACCAAGATTACCTGCACCTGCGGCAACGTCACGATTGCCCTGGACGGGCCGCCGATTCTGACTGCCGAATGTCATTGCACCTCCTGTCGCGATGCGGCCGGTCGTCTTGCGCCCCAGCCCCCGGTGCAGGAAGAAAACGGCGGCACGCGGTTCGTGATGCAACGCAAGGACCGGCTGCGCGTTCTGAAGGGGGCGGATCATCTTGCTTCTTTCCGCCTGACCCCGAAATCCGGGACCCAACGGATCGTCGCCACCTGCTGCGCCGCGCCGATGTGGCTGGAGTTCAGGGGCGGGCATTGGCTCAGCATCTATGCCGCCCGTTGGCCGGATGGCAGCGCACCTGCGCCCGCGCTGCGGACCATGACCCGCGATGCGCCCCGCGGGACGGTTCTGAGCGATGATATTCACAATGCCGGAACGCAATCGGCGGGCTTCATGGCGCGTCTGTTCTGGTCCTGGGTCCGGATGGGGTTTCGTAATCCGCAAGTTGTTGATGTGAAAGGAGTATATCATGCCTGATGACAGGGTTGAGGTTGAAAATCCGAACACGCCGGGGCGCAGCCAGCGCCTGAGCCGCGTGAAATACGATGCGATGCGCGCGGCGCTGCTGCGGGTCTTGCCGGATGATCCGCCGGGCCTGAAGGTGGCCGAGGCAAAGGCGGCGCTGCTGCCCCATCTTGATGCCACATCCTTTCCCGGGGGCGAGAAAGCCGGGTGGTGGCTGAAGGCCGTGCAGCTTGACCTTGAGGCCAAGGGGGTGATTTCGCGGGCGAAGGGCAGCCCGGTGCGGCTGTACCGGTTGACGTCCTGAGCGGCAGTTGTGCGACATGATGCAATCCCTTGATGGGATTAGGGAAAACTTCTGTTTCGTTGCACGATGGGCGAGGAGAAAGGGCGGCCTGTGGATGCCTCGCATCGGGGGCGGCGTTCCTGGATGCGCCCCGCATGGGCCGTTTTCCGCGGGACCCTTTCGCCCGACCGAGATCCATGACCCTCCCGTGTAGACATGTCATTTTTGACATGTCTACACGGGAGGGTCTTGAACGCGAGAGTGGTTGAATGCCAGAGCGGCTGAACGCTCAAACCCTTGAGTGGCTATTCGGCTGTTGGGCGTGGCGGCTGCGCGGCTTTGCACTTGGGCTGCGATCCCGGCTTTCCGGGCAGATGGATCACCCCGGCCCGGAACGATTACTCCCTTGTCCCCATCCTCAGGCCGGTGCGGATGCGTTATTCCTCGGGCCGCCAGCGGCGGTGAACCCAGAACCATTGTTCGGGATGGGCGCGCACCTGTGCGGACAGGCTGTCATTCAGCGCCTGGGTCATGGTTTCGGGATCGCTTGGCGGCACCGGCGCCTCTAGCAGACAGCGGAAATGCACGCCGTCCGGCTGGCGAATGCCATAGAAGGGGATCAGCAGCGCGTCATAGCGCAACGCCAGTTCCGCCGCAGAGACCGCTGTGCGCGCCGGCGCGCCCATGAAATCAAGCACCGGGGCGAATTGCACATGCTGGTCAAACAGCAGCACCAGATGCCCCCCCTCCCGCAGGTGGCGCACGAAACCCGCCGTGCCGCGCCGGCCCTGGGGGAACACCGGCCCGCCGAAAGCCTCCATCGTCTTGACGTAGTGCGCGTTGAAATAGGGGTTCTTCATATCGCGGTAGAGACCGCCGATATCATGGCCGCGCGCCACAAGGGCGGCGCGGGTCGCTTCGTAATTGCCGAAATGCCCGGTGACCAGGATCACCGCCTGGCCCCTGACGGCGGCCGCATCCAATGCGGCCATGCCGGGGCCTTCGGGGGTGACATCGGCCATGCGCGCCGGGAAATCCTGCGCCGAGTAGTTTTCGATAAAGGTGCGGCCGGCGTTGTTCAGGCAGCCATCCGCGATCTCGCGCCGCCGGGCGGGGGGCAGATCGGGACAGATGCGCGCCAGATTGTCCAGCGCGCGCCTGCGGTAGCCTGCGGCGGGCCCCAGCACCCGCTGCACCAGAGCGCCGACAAAACGCAGCCGGGTCTCATAGGGCAGGGCAAGGGCGCAGCGGATGATCCCGACGATCAGTGCATTGGTCAGGTAGTGGCCCAATTTGCGCGCAAGGGCAGGCGGGGCGGCAGAGCGATCGGGCATGAAACCAAGTCATTGATGAAGATCGTCCTGACATAGCCCGCGCAGCACGGCGCAACAAGGGCCGGGACCCGCAGCCGCAGGTCAAGCGCTGTCGTCGCTGTCGTCTTCCGCCTCCACCAGCAGCAGATTGCCGGTGCTTTCCATTTGCCGGATGGTGCGGACAACCTCGCTCATCGCCTCCTCGGCATCGGCGGCTTTGACCTTGCCCGCATCCTTGATGTCCTCGCGCAGCTGGTCGGCCATGCGGCCCGACATGTTATCCAGAATGAAGGCCATGGTGTCGGCGTACCCCGCCGCCTCGGCCCCGGCCAATGCGGTCAGCAGGCTTGCCGGCGGCACCTCGCGCAGGATGCGCGGTATGTCGCGGCGGGCAATCCGGCTGGGGATATTGGCAAAGGTGAAGATGGCCTTGCGCACGGCATTGGCAAAGCCCTGGTCGGTTTCATCCAGCCCGGTCAGCACATCGTCGCGGGTCAGCGTGCTGGAGGAATTCAGGATCGCACCAACGCGCGCTACCGGGTCGCTGTCAAAGGCGCGGGCGGGCTGCGCATCAAGCTGCATGGCCAGGGACAGGCCGATCCGGTCAACCGCATCCGGGGTCACGGCACCGGTCAGCGACACGGCATAGGTGATCCGCCGCGCCTGCGGTCCGGGCAATTGGCCCAGCAGTTCGGCAGCCAGGGGCACGGGCAGTTTCGACAGCATCACCGCCGCCACTTCGACGCTTTCATTCTGCAGCACGGGCAGGAGTTTGTCGGCGCTCAATTCCCTGAGCCGGGCCCAGGGATCGCCCGATTGGCGCACCCCCGCTTCCTTGCGCAGCCGCAGTGCCGTCTGGCGGCTGATCTTGCCGTCCAGCACATCCAGCGCGCCCGCGATGCCGGGGGGGAAGGACAGGCCGATGCTTTCGATTTCATCGGCGAATTCGGCAACCACGGCGGAAAGGGTGTCACGATCCACCAGCCGCATCGACCCCATCTGATGGGTCAGCGCCTCCTGCAGCTCATCGGGCAGATCCTCAAGCGGGATGTCGGCCCCTTCGTTGAGCAGCAGGCGCACCACGATCGCCGCCTTGGCACGCCGGCTGAGAGAAGGCCGCGCGCCGCCCGTGTCAAAAGAGGGCAGCGGCGCGAGGGAGCCCATGGGCACCATGTCGTTCATCTTTGCTGTTTCCTGTCTGAACCGGGGTGGTTGTGACAGGCAAAGATGAACGAATTCTGAAATCAGTAGCTGAAAGTCTGGCCCGTCGCGATGGCCTGCCGCAGCGAGGCCTCGGCCCAGGTGCCGGAGCCGCCATGGGCGCGGATCGCCTTGAGCTGTTCCATGGCATCGGCCACCTTGCCTTCGGCGACAAAGCCCTGACCCATGTAGGACCGGGCCAGCACATTGGCCGGGTTGATCGCCAGCGCGCGCTGGTAATAGCCCATCGCCAGATCGCTCTGGCCCATCTTGCGGTGGGTGAAGCCCAGATAGGTCAGGGTGCGGTCATCGTCCTGGGGCATTTCGGCCAGCACGACCTGCGCATCGGCATAGCGGCCCGCATAGGCCAGTTCGCGCACGGTTTCATATAGGCTGTCCATGTCCAGCCGGCTGTCCTGTGCATCGACGCAGGTCTTGGTTTTCTTGTCATAGACCTGGCCGTCTTCGCACTTGGGTTTTTCCGGCGCGGTTTCATTGCCGCTTCCGGCGGCAAGCAGCGGGCCTGCGGCCAGCGGCAGAACAAGGACAGTTGCGAGGGTAAGAGCCTTCATCAGGAATCTCCGGGCTATCGTTACGAGAGGGTGACTTTTTAAGTTAAAGGTAATCTAGAGAAGAGTAGCATCAAAAGCGCAGAAGTAAGACAGGGTCGCGCGATTGTGACCGCGGGGCCGGTTTTTCGTAACATCGGCGCGGAAACGGGAAAGGGCGCCGACAGGACAGGCCGCGCTCTGTCTTCATCATCTGGCCGGATCAGGTGCTGACCGGCATGCAGGACTTGGTGGCGCTGTCATAGGTCGTGCCGGTGGCACAGGACATCGCCTGTTTCTCCTTGCCGTGGAAACATCCCTCCGCAAGGGTGAGCGTGGGCACCGCGATGAGGGCAAGGGCAATCGCAAGGGTCTTGAACGTCATGATCGGTCTCCTTTTGCTTGATTGGCTTGGGATGAATGGGGCCTGACCCTAATCTACACCGATTGCGCATCATTTCAAACAATCCCGCAACCTCTGCGGTAACCCGGCAGAGATCTGCCCGGAATCCGGGCAGGGGACCGTGATTTGGCACTGCGCCTGTCAGTTGCCGGGCAAAACCGATTTTCCTGGAACATCGCTGACGCGGATTGCTCGGGAAAATCGACCTTCGTAGCGAGCGCAGCGAAGGGCAGCGAAGGGCAGATCTGGGCCCAAACCTGTACTCTCAAAGCGAAGCCTATTGCCAAAGCAAAGCTTTGGCAGCGCCCGAACCGCCCCCACGGGGCGGGCGCTACTCGCCCACCCCTCGGTTCGGGCGCGACCTGTTTCGGGTGTTGGACATGTCAGCAAAGCCCGCTCACCTGACCTTCACGCGCCTTGCAGAGAAGCGCCGGTAATGGGCCAACATCAGGTGACGACCGCCGCTGACAGGATGCATGAATCCGTTGCACCGAGCCAAAGATGCGCGGCCTTCGACAGTGCCACCGCGCCCCACCGATGCGGTGGGGGCGGATAAAGTGATTCCGGCATAAGACGCCAGGGAGCAACGGTCAGAGCCTGAAGCGTTTCAGGATATGCCTGACTCACTTGTTCGCCACCTCTCCCTGCGGTCGAGCGCGAAAAGGGGTCTGCGATGTGTCAGCTTTATCCCGAAACGCTGTGGTCGCCAAAGACGCGGGCAAAGATCGTGTCCACATGTTTGGTGTGATAGCCCATGTCGAATTTCTCTTCGATCTCCGCGGGAGAGAGAGCGGCCAGCACTTCTGCATCGGCCAGAAGCTCGGTCTTGAAATCCGCGCCCTCTTCCCAGACCTTCATCGCGTTGCGCTGCACCAGCCGGTAGCTGTCTTCGCGGCTGACACCTGCCTGTGTCAGGGCCAGCAGCACGCGCTGGGACATCACCAGACCGCTGAACTTGTTCATGTTGGCCAGCATGTTGTCGGGGTAGATCAGCATCTTGTCGATGACCCCGGTCAACCGGTTCAGCGCGAAATCGAGGGTGATCGTGGTATCGGGGCCAATGGCGCGTTCGACGGATGAGTGCGAGATGTCGCGTTCGTGCCAGAGGGTCACGTTCTCCATGGCCGGGATCACCGCCATGCGCACGGTGCGTGCAAGGCCGGTCAGGTTCTCGGTCAGCACCGGGTTCTTCTTGTGCGGCATCGCGGAAGAACCCTTTTGCCCGGCGGAGAAGAACTCGGCCCCTTCCAGCACCTCGGTACGCTGCATGTGGCGCACTTCGGTCGCGATGTTCTCGATCGAGCTGGCCACCAGCCCGAGTGCTGCAAAGAACGCGGCGTGGCGGTCGCGGGGGATGACCTGGGTGCTGATCGGTTCGGGCGTCAGGCCCAGCTGGGCACAGACATGTTCCTCGACGCGCGGGTCGATGTTGGCAAAGGTGCCGACAGCGCCGGAAATTGCCCCGGTCGCGATTTCCTCACGCGCGGTTTTCAGGCGGCGCAGGTTGCGGTCCATCTCGGCGTAAAAGCGGGCAAAGGTCAGGCCCATGGTGGTGGGCTCGGCGTGGATGCCGTGGCTGCGGCCGACGCGCAGGGTGTCCTTGTGCTCCAGCGCGCGGCGCTTCAGCGCGGCCAGCAGCGCCTGGGTGTCAGCGATCAGGATGTCGGCGGCACGGGTCAGCTGCACGTTGAAACAGGTGTCGAGCACATCGGAAGAGGTCATGCCCTGATGCACGAAGCGCGCCTCGTCACTGCCCACATGTTCGGCCAGATGGGTCAGGAAGGCGATGACATCGTGCTTGGTCACGGCTTCGATCTCGTCAATCCGGGCGACGTCGAATTCCACGTCCCTGGCCTTCCAGACCGCCTGCGCATTCTCGCGCGGGATCACGCCAAGCTCGGCCATGGCGTCGCAGGCATGGGCCTCGATCTCGAACCAGATGCGGAACTTGGTCTCGGGAGACCAGATGGAGACCATCTCGGGGCGGGAATAGCGGGGGATCATGGGGCACCTACCTGGAAAGCTGACGTTCGCCCGGTGCATAGACCGGGAGGGGGACAAGGACAAGCGGGCGGCAGCTTTGCGCGCGGCGCAACAGCGGCGAAAGCCGTGTTGCGTGGCAGAGACCGGATTGTACATGCAGGATGTTCGCGGTATGTTCCGGTTGCGACAGGTCCAGGCCTGTCAAAGACAGGAAGGACACGCCCTCATGAGAGCCACGCTCAGATCCAAAGCCATCGCGGTTTGCAATGAGAAGATCTCAAAGAAGGGAGAGACGGTGGGTCTGTCGTTCTATGCGTTCTTTGCCAACCGCAATGATGACCCGGAACTTCTGATGGAGGCGGCGGAATGGTGGATCAGGACGCATGAGCTTGACCATTTCGAGAAGGCCGTGAAAATCCGGGAGATGATCTCCTCCGGCGTCTGAGCCGCCAGGGAGCGCTAGGCCACCAGTTCGGTGACCACCTCCGAGGACCGCTCAAGCGTGCGGTGCACCGGGCATTTGTCCGCGATTTCCAGCAGGCGCTGGCGCTGGTCCGCTGTCAGATCGCCGGTCAGCCGGATCCGGCGCCGCCAGGTGTCGATCTTGTCACCGGAGCCGGTTTCGGCGTCCTGTGCATGGACCTTGTCATGGCAGACATCCACGCTGACATGATCCAGCGGCCAGCCCTTGCGCCGGGCGTACATGCGGATCGTCATCGAGGTGCAGGCCCCCAGCCCGGCCGAAAGGAAGCCATAGGGCGACATGCCCTTGTTGGTGCCGCCATAGGCGTGTGGTTCATCCGCCAGCACATGGTGGTGCGGGCCGCTGTTGATGTCCTGCAGAAAGCCTTCCGCATCCGCTTCGGAGACGCGCAGCACGCCTTCGGGCGCACCGGGGGGCGGGGCCGGGGGCGTCAGCGGCAGGTAGCGGCCCGCCCAGGTGGCGATGACGCCTGCAGCATATTCCGCGTCCCGCGCGCGGGGGATCAGATGTGCGGCGCCATCGAGGCTGACGAAACTCTTTGGGTGTTTGGCAGCCAGGAAGATCTGGCTGGCGTTGTCGATCCCCACGATCTCGTCGGTTGGGGCATGCAGGATCAGCAATGCGGCCTTCAGCCCGGCAATCGCCGGGGCCAGCGCGGCATCCGCCACATCCTCCACAAAGGCTTTGCCGATGCGGAAGGGTCTGCCGCCCAGCGATACCTCCGCCGCGCCCTCGGCCATGATGCGCGGCAGGGCATCGGCAAAGTTATGGGTCACATGGCCGGGGTCGAACGGGGCGCCGATGGTTGCCACCGCCCTGACCTGCGGCAGCTGCGGCGCGGCCTTGAGCACGGCGGCACCGCCCAGCGAATGGCCGATCAGCAGGGCGGGGGCCATGCCGCGCTCCTCCAGATAGCGGGAGGCCGCGATCAGGTCACCGACGTTGGAGGTGAAGGAAGTATTGGCAAATTCCCCCCGGGAGTGGCCCAGCCCGGTGAAATCGAACCGCAAGACGGCAATCCCCATGCCTGCCAGCCGGGCCGCGATGCGGCGGGCGGCGGGGATATCCTTGCCGCAGGTGAAACAATGGGCAAAGAGCGCCGTGGCCAGATGCGGCCCGTCCGGCATGTCCAGCCTTGCCGCCAGCTCGTTGCCGTCATGGCCGGGAAAGGTGATGCGCTGGGGGGCCATGGGATACTCCGATACTGGTCTGGTGCCAGAGTGATCCGCTCCGCGGCATCGCGCAAGCCCGGGTCACACCAGTGTGACGCCCCGCGCAACGCCGTGAACGGGGCTGGAAGGGGGCGGGAACCGGGTGTAGCAAGGGGAAATACCTGATCCGGGAGAGCACCTTATGGCCGATACAGCAGACAGAGCATTGCACCCTGCCACCCTTGCGGCGCAGGCGGCGGGGGCCACGGATGAACAGACCGGCGGCGTTGTCCCGGCGGTGCATATGGCAACCACCTTTGCGCGTGACGAATCCTATGCGCAGCTTGTGCCCGGCAATACCTACCTTCGGTCGCACAATGAAAACGTGCGGGTGGCCGAGCGGCTGCTGACGCGGCTGGAAGGGGCCGCGGATACGCTGCTCTTCCCCTCCGGCATGGCGGCGGTGGCGGCAGTGTTCCGGACGGTGCCGAACGGGGCCAGCGTGCTGGTGCAAAGCCAGATCTACTGGGGCACAACCGCCTGGATCAGGGGGTTTTGCGCGCGGCGCGGGATCACGCTGCATGAGGTCGAAGCCGCGGACAGCGATGCCTTTGCCGCGGCCTGTGCCGCGCATCGCCCGGCGATTGCCTGGGTGGAGACGCCGTCGAACCCCTGGCTGCGGATCGTGGATATCGCCGCCGCGGCGGATGCGGCCCATGCGGTGGGTGCCAGGCTGGTGGTGGACAGCACCGCGGCCAGCCCGGTGCTGAGCCAGCCGCTGTCCTTCGGGGCGGATATCGTGATGCATTCGGCGACCAAGGGGATCAACGGCCATTCCGACGTGCTCTCCGGTGCGCTTTGCGTGGCGGATGCGGACAGCGCAATATGGCAGATGATCCGCGAGGACCGCGACACCGCCGGGGCGGTCATGGCCCCGATGGAGGCCTGGCTGCTGACGCGCGGCATGCGCACCCTGCCGCTGCGGATGCGGGAAATGTCGCGCAATGCCATGGCGCTGGCGGAATTCCTGTCGGACCATCCGCAGGTGGAAGAGGTCATGTACCCCGGCCTGCCGGGCCACAAGGGCCATGCGCTGGCCGCCCGCCAGATGCGGGGCGGTTTTGGCGGTTTGCTGTCCTTTGTCGTCAAGGGCGGGGCCGAGGCGGCCTTGCGCGCGGCAGGGCGGTTGCAATTGTTTCACCGCGCCACGTCGCTTGGCGGGGTGGAAAGCCTGGTGGAGCATCGCCATACCATCGAGCCGCATACCGGCATTCCCGAAGGGCTGCTGCGCCTCTCCGTCGGGATCGAGGACGCGGGCGATCTGCGCGATGATCTGGCGCAGGCGCTGGGGCAGTAGCGGGTGTCGCATGC
Organism: Sulfitobacter sp. G21635-S1; assembly: GCF_027213915.1. Lineage (NCBI taxonomy): Bacteria > Pseudomonadati > Pseudomonadota > Alphaproteobacteria > Rhodobacterales > Roseobacteraceae > Sulfitobacter > Sulfitobacter sp. G21635-S1. Next base: position 99,490 of record NZ_JAPWGV010000017.1, on the reverse strand, counting down.
CACGATAAGGCAACTCGAAGCCTGGATGTTCTGATTCTTGTCGGGAGGTTGGGCCAGGCGATCCTGGCCTGACGGCCGGGTGTTTCTGTCTCAGACCGGACCTTTGACGGGATGCGCGAGGGGCCGCAGTGCGGATAAAGCTGCCGCCGATCTGTAACGCGGTGCCTGTCCGCCAGGCGCCCCGCCCGGCGCAAGCCGGGCATCGCCCGACCTCCCGTCGCACCATAGGTGCGCCGACTGGAATTGGCACGCCTTTGGCGTGACGGAGGGCGATTTTGCACCCTCTGCCAAGTCATGACCGGCCTGCGGGTTGCGACGCTACACGCCTCACATTGGTTTGGAACGCCCTCCAGGTCGGGCGATACCCGGCTTGCGCCTCATGTCACATACCGCCGCTCAATAGATAAAGGGCACGAACCGCGCGGTGCGTTTTGCATAGGCCCTGAATTCCGCGCCATAGCGTTCGGCGAGATAGGCGTCGAGCGGCGGGATGTGGTAAAAGACGAACACCGCCGCCATCAGCAGCGGGATCGAAAAGGCCCAGAGCGAGGCTGTTAGCATCGCCCATCCGGTGAACAATATTGTATCACCGAAGTAGTTGATATGCATGGAATATGCGAAGAGACCGCCGGTGTAGCAATGCCCCTTCGCGCCGGGCTGCTGCTTCCAGGCGCGGCGCTGCAGTTCTGACCCGGTGTTCAGGTACGAGCCGATCAGCAGCAGGGCGGCACCCGCCCCGTCCCAGCCGGTGAGAGGCGCGGCGGTGCCCGAGAGGAAGCCCGCACCCAGCAGCAAGAAGCCCAGTTCGAAGAGAGCCATGAAGGCGCTTAGTCCCAAAGCCTCCGCAATCGCGACCCGGCGTTGCATCAGCACGAACAGGGTCACCAGATGCCGCAGCCAGTAGAGCAGGGCGCATCCCGCCAGAATCCTGGCGCGGGTGGGGTCGGCCCAGTCGAACGGGCCGAAGGCGAGCCAGAGGGCGATCACAACGATGGCGCCATGCAGCGTGGCAAAGATCAGCTTTATGCGCAGGGAAGGGTCATGCCGGCGGTCGACGCCGCCTTGCGGGGCTGCCATGAATTGTTCCTTTCATGTCCTGCGGATGATGTGGCGGTTTTCGGTTCGGCGGTGTCCGGGGCGCGCCAGAGGTCGGGCATCCACTTCGCCTTTATCGTCCACTTGGTCTATAAAGCGGGGATAGACCTTGCCGACGGGATGTGTCAATTTTTAATTGACCAGATGGACGAAAAAGATGCCGAAAAGAGTTGACCACGAGGCCTACAGCCGGGCGCTGGCCGGACGGGCCGCGGCCTATTTCTCGGCCCATGGCTATGCCGGGACCGGGATGCGCCAGATTGCCGACCATCTGGGCGTGTCGAAAAGTGCGCTCTACCATTATTTCCCGAACAAGGAGGCGCTGTTTCTGGCCTGCACCAGACAGATCATGGCGGGCCTCGATTCCGGCCTGGTCGATCCCGGGGCGTCGGAACAGGAGAACCTGGACCGCCTGCTGGAGGTCATGCGGGTGAATTTCGGCGCGGAAATGGCGCTGGTCTTTGACTATCTGCGGGGCAAGACGCGGGCAGAGATCGCACAGGACGAAGCGATGCAGATGGCAATGGAGAGCTACCGCGCGCTGGTTGAGCGCATCGTCGGGCAGGCGCGTGCAGAGGAAACCCTGGCCCGGCTGCTCGGGACCCTGCTGCTGGAATATTGTTCGGGAAAGTGAGGGGCAACAGGGCTCAGCCCCCCATCAGCGCCGCATCCCATTCATATTCGGTCAACCGCTCGAAACCGTCTTCGGTGATCAGTACCTGATCCTCCAGCTTGATGGAAAAATCGCCCCCCTCGGGTGAGACCAGCGCCTCCACGCAAAGTGTCATCCCGGCTTCCAGCGGGTAATCATAGGCCCCGGCCACCGCCTTGTCGGGATAGGCCACCAGCGGCCATTCATCGCAGAGGCCGACCCCGTGCATCAGGCAGCCGTATTTCTGTTTCTGGAATTGCGCATCCAGCACATGGGTGCCTGCGGTCAGCTCCGGGATCATCACGCCGGGTTTCAGCATTTCCATGTTCTGCATGATGTGTTCGACGCCATGCTGCATGGCATAGATCATGTCGGGGCGCGGATTCCGGTCGCCCACCCACCATGTGCGGCTGATGTCCACGCAGATGCCGTAGCTGCCCACCAGATCGGTGTCGAAGGCGATGATTTCATTGTTCTGCACCACACGCGGGCCGCATTCCTGGAACCAGGGATTGGTGCGCGGGCCGGAGGTGAGCAGGCGGGTTTCGATCCATTCGCCGCCGCGCCGGATGTTTTCGGCGTGCAGGACCGCCCAGATGTCATTCTCCGTCACTGACGCCACGGGCACCTTCGCGCGGGCGAAATCCTCCATTGCGCGGACAGCGGTTTCGCAGGCGTGGCTGGCGCAGCGCATGGCGCGGATTTCCTCGGGGCCCTTGATGGCGCGGGATTTCTCGGTGATCTCCTCGCCGTCCACAACGGTGAACCCCTGTGCCTCCAGCGCGCGCAGACCGTGCAGCATGATCTTGTCCACCGCGATCCGCATGTTGCCGGGGCCTGCGTGTTCGGCGCAGAGGAGGCGGACCTCGTTGGCAAAGGTATCGGCGGCCACATCAATCTTGTCGCCCCGGTCGAAATAGAACAGGTCCGCGCCGGAGCGCCGTTCGCGGACCAGCGGGTTGAATTCGCTGAGGAAGATGCCGTTCTTGTAGTCCCAGATCACCATGTAGCCATCGGCGCAGAGCAGCACGGCGCGGAACGGGTTATGGGTGTTCCAGAGCTGCATGTTGGTGCTGTCGGTGGCATAGCGGATGTTCAGCGGGTCGAACATCAGCAGCCCGGCCAGCCCGCGTGCCGCGATCTGCGCAGTCAGCCGTTCCCAGCGGAACTGGCGCATGGCGGGCAGGTCCGGCAGCTGCAGACCCGCTGCCGCCCACTCGTCGAAGGCCAGGCGCGTTGGCCCGATCTCGACCCGGTCGGCATCATTGGGGCTGCCATCGGGCAGCGCCGGGCCATGGGCGGGGTCGATCTTGCGGGTGTCGCGGAAGTGCTTGTTCATGGCGGGCCTCCTTGTATTGGACCAGGATGCCGGAGGTGGCCGGGGGATGTTTGGTAAAAACCGACCCCCGGAGATGTCGTTTTCGCAGGACGCGGGCAGGGGATGGCGTTAGGTTGCCCGGCGATGAAAGAGATCCTGCACGAAGATTTGCCGCCCGAGATGGCGGTGCCCCCCGCGCTGCCGGGCGTGGCCCCCTGTGCGGCTGACGACTGGCTGCGGGTGGATGAGACCTATGGCGCGCAGATGCGCTACCGGCTGGCCCTGCTGGCGGAAAAGCCGCAGGCGGTGCTGTGGGAACCTGCCGCATCCCGTGACGCGGCGCTGGAAGTGCTGGAGGAAGCTCTGGCGCTGCTGCCGGGGAAGGGGTTTGCGGTGCAGGGGGACCAGGTGCGTTGCCCCGATGGCCGCGAGGTGGCGCTGGACCGCACCGCGCCGCTGCGCACGCTGGGGCAGCTGGTGCAACAGGACATCTGCGTGATGGACAAGCAGGGCGACCAGCATGTGCTGGTGGCTGCGGTCCTGTGTTTTCCGGCGAACTGGCGGCTGGCGGAAAAGGCGGGCCGCCCGCTGACCGATATCCATCTGCCCGTCGATGCCTATGACGCCGGGATCGCCCGCCGGGTACAGCGGTTGTTTGACGGGGTGCAGGTGGGCCGGCCGTTGTGGCGGTTCAACCGGCTGGCCTATGGCGACGCCGATCTGCATCAGCCCGCCCGGAAGGATCAGGGCCTGGTGCGCCGGTACGAACGGGCAGAGCGGCAATGCGTGGTGCGGATGCCGCGCACGCGGGCCGTGGTTTTCAGCATCCACACCCATGTGGTGCGGCGCGCAGCGGGCTGAGCCGCCGCGTGCCGGAGTTTTTGAAAACTCCGGGCCGTTTTCTTTGAAGAAAACGCAAGGCTGGCGGCGGCGCTTGTGCCTGATTCCGGCACGTTCGGCTGTCGTTGCCCTGATTGTGGCGCGCCGCGCGCCGGAGTTTTTGAAAACTCCGGTCCGTTTTCTTTGAAGAAAACGCAAGGCTGGCGGCGGCGCTTGTGCCTGATTCCGGCACGTTCGGCTGTCGTTGCCCTGATTGTGGCGCGCCGCGCGCCGGAGTTTTTGAAAACTCCGGTCCGTTTTCTTTGAAGAAAACGCAAGGCTGGCGGCGGCGCTTGTGCCTGATTCCGGCACGTTCGGCTGTCGTTGCCCTGATTGTGGCGCGCCGCGCGCCGGAGTTTTTGAAAACTCCGGTCCGTTTTCTTTGAAGAAAACGTAAGGCTGGCGGCGGCGCTTGTGCCTACATCGTTTCGGGATAGGCTTGAAAGATCCAACAACACTTTTCGCCTGGGGCCAAAGGGAGGGGCAGCGTACAAGTGATTCAGGTATGTCCCGAAGCGCTCTGGCTTAAGGTCGGGCGCTCTAGCACCATATGCGGCTGACCGTCCGAGGTTTTCTGCGGTGACTGGCCATGGGCGTTCACGGTGGTGTTGACCTGCCGCCGGTACGCGCTGAACAGTTCCGAGGTGACCACGTCGATGGGCCGGTCGAACCGCAGGGTCAGCGCCCAGTAGCCCGAGGAGGACTGCCGCGCGGCCTTGACCTCTCCGACAAAGGGGTGGCCGAGGTAGCGGCCGGTCACGCGCTGGCCGGGGGCCCAGCCGGGGTGGCTGTTGGCGGCACGGGCGGCGATGGTGTTCCAGTCGCGCGCGCCCCATTGGTGGGCCACGGTCTCCAGCGCTTCGGCATGGCTGAGGGTCTGGCCACGGGCAGCCAGATCGGCGCGCAGGCGTTTGGCCTGCGCCTTGAGGACGTCACGGGAAGGGGTAGTCATGTTTACACTCCGTCTCGCATGAAGTGACGTGGGGGTCCGCGTTGCCCATCAATCTTGCGAGATTGAAGGTAGATCATCGTTCAGGACTTCACCGGACTGCGGACGGCAGGGGCCTGACCCTGACGCCCAGATAGGGCGCAGGGCGGGTTTGCGCAAGGGCCGGGGTGGCGCATCCGGCGGCACTGTGGCTTTTGAGTATTCCCGGCAGATATCAGAAAAGCACGCGGCCCGGGCATGGGTGACGCCCAGGGCCCGAAGGGCCGATCAGCCGTCGATGCGGGCGCCCATGATCGCGATCGCCTGTTGATAGACGGTGGCGGCGTTCCATTGCTTGATCACGCGGAAGTTCGGCTGGCCTTCCTGATAGCCCTGTCCGGGCTGCCAGCCCTTGCGGCGCAGGAAGTTCGCGGTGGAGGCCATGGCATCAGCCTGGTTGTAGAAATCCACCCGCCCGTCGCCGTTGCCATCGACACCGTATTGCAGCGCATTGCCCGGCAGGAACTGGGTATGGCCCAATTCGCCGTGCTTGGCGCCCTTGGTGTTCACGGTGATCGCGCCACGGTCCACCAGTTTCAGCGCGCCGATGGCATGCGGCACGAAAAAGCTGGAGCGGCGGCAGTCATAGGCCAGCGTCGTGATCGCGGAGACCACGGAGGAATTGCCCATGAACCCGCCAAAGCCGGTTTCCATCCCGTGAATGGCAAGCAGCACGCCCGCAGGCACGCCGTAGGCGCGTTCCAGCGACTGGTAAAAGCCCGGATTCTGCCCCTTGCGCTTGCGGCCCTGCGCCACGATGGTATCGGCCCCGCGCACCTGCATGAACTTGGACAGGGAATATTTGAACGACTTCTGGTTGCGGTCCGCCGCGATGGTGCCGGTGGCATAGCTGGCCTGCGCCAGCGCATCGAGCCCGCGTTGCCCCACACCGGCTGCCTTGGCCTCGCCGGCAAAGGCCGCTTTCCATGCATTGAACCCGCCCGCATTGTTGCCGCAGGTCGCGGCAAATCCGGGCGCGGCGAGGGCGGTAATAACACTCAATGAAACAACAACAGATTTGAAAGGGCGCATGATAATCCTCAGCCAATTGTAAAACGACGGACAGGCGTGCCGCGACCTGCAGCTTAGACCGGCAGGAACTTCGTGAAAAGGAAAACTCTGAAACGTCGGTGGCGGGCCGCTCAGTAGGACAGGATTTTCGAGGTCAGGATGCTGGCCATCTCCAGCGGGGAACTGGTGGGGCGATCCATCGCGTCCCAGGCAAAAACCGTGCCCCCGGCCATGAAGAAACACAGCATCAGCGGGGTCACCATATAGCTGCCCAGGCTGCGCGTGCGGCGCTTCTTGCGCTGGCGGTCCAGCTTGCTGGCATGTTTCTCGATCCGGGCGACACGGCTGGCAAAGACGGCTTCGTTTGCTGCATTGGGCATATCGGATCTTTCCGCTGGTTCAGGGCCTTTGGCAGTTTCCGGTATCGTTTCAAATTCGGTTCGAATTGTGACCGGCATGGGGTCAATTTCGGAAGGTTCCGGCAAGAAAAAGGGCACCCCCGCAGGGATGCCCATTTGTTTGCACGATCTCGGATCGCGATCAGCAGCTGTAATACATGCCGAATTCGACCGGATGGGGTGTGTGCTCGTACTTGTGCACTTCTTCCATCTTCAGCTCGATATAGCCTTCGATCTGGTCGCGGGTGAACACATCACCGGCCAGCAGGTAGTCCATATCGGCCTGCAGCTCTTCCAGCGCTTCGCGCAGGCTGCCGCAGACTGTCGGGATGTCCGCCAGCTCTTCTGCGGGCAGGTCATAGAGGTTCTTGTCCATCGCCTCGCCCGGGTCGATCTTGTTCTTGATCCCGTCAAGACCGGCCATCAGCAGGGCCGCGAAGCACAGATAGGGGTTGGACGCCGGATCGGGGAAACGCGCCTCGACACGTTTTGCCTTGGGCGATTCTGTCCACGGGATACGCACGCAGCCCGAGCGGTTGCGCGCGGAATAGGCGCGCAGCACGGGGGCTTCGAAGCCGGGGATCAGGCGCTTGTAGGAGTTGGTCGAGGGGTTGGTGAAGGCGTTCAGCGATTTCGCATGCTTGAGGATGCCGCCGATGTACCACAGGGCTTCCTGGCTCAGGTCGGCATATTTGTCGCCTGCAAACAGCGGCTTGCCGTCTTTCCAGATCGACATGTTCACATGCATGCCGGAGCCGTTGTCGCCATAGATCGGCTTGGGCATGAAGGTCGCGGATTTGCCATAGGCGTGAGCCACGTTGTGGATCACGTATTTGTATTTCTGCAGCTCGTCAGCCTGTTTGGTCAGCGAGCCAAAGATCAGACCCAGTTCGTGCTGGCAGGAGGCAACCTCGTGGTGGTGCTTGTCCACCTTCATGCCGAGGCGTTTCATGGTCGACAGCATCTCGGCCCGCAGGTCCTGTGCCTCGTCAACCGGGTTGACCGGGAAATAGCCGCCCTTCAGGCCGGGGCGGTGGCCCATGTTGCCCATCTCGTAATCCGTATCCGTGTTCCAGGATGCGTCGGAGGCATCAACTTCGTAGGATACCTTGTTGATCGAGTTGGAGAACTTCACGTTGTCGAAGAGGAAGAACTCAGCTTCCGGGCCAAAGAACGACTGGTCGCCGATGCCGGAGGAGATCAGATAGGCTTCGGCCTTTTCGGCGGTGCCGCGCGGGTCACGCTCATAGCTTTCGCCGGTGTCGGGTTCGACGATCGAACAATGCACGCAGATGGTTTTTTCGGCATAGAAGGGGTCGATATAGGCGCTTTCGACATCCAGCATCAGTTTCATGTCGGAAGCTTCGATGCTTTTCCAGCCCGCGATCGAGGAGCCGTCGAACATGAAACCCTCTTCGATGAAGTCCTCGTCCACCAGATCGCTGACGACGGTCACGTGCTGCAGCTTGCCGCGCGTGTCGGTAAAGCGGACATCGACATATTCGATGTCTTCATCCTTGATCTTTTTGAGGAAGTCTTTGGTGCTCATGGGCTGTGATCCTTTTGGCAGGTAATGCAGTTTACAAAGCGTCCGAACCGGTTTCGCCGGTGCGGATGCGGATGGTTTGTTCAACGGGTGTCACGAAGATCTTGCCGTCGCCGATCTTTTCGGTTTTGGCCGCTTCGATGATGGCCGCGATGGCCGCGTCCACCTGGTCGTCGTCCAGCACGACTTCGACCTTCACCTTGGGCAGGAAATCCACGACATATTCCGCACCGCGGTAGAGTTCGGTGTGGCCCTTCTGGCGGCCGAACCCCTTAACCTCGATGACAGAGAGTCCCTGAACGCCGACGTCCTGCAAGGCCTCTTTCACCTCGTCGAGTTTGAAAGGCTTGATGATCGCTTCGATCTTTTTCATGTCGGTCCCTTTTCGCGGAAAGCGTTGGCTTGCAAAGGCATTTCATTTTGACAGAGGGGAATCCATAAAAGGTCCAGCCTCTGTCATGCGGATGCAGGTTAATCCGCACGCTGCGGTGTTAAAATAGGCAAAGCGCCTAAATGATAGGCAGTATTGAAACGGAGCGGGGATCAGCATGGCCGAATTGCTCAGCAGCAAGGAGATGCGTGCCATCGAGGCGCGGGCGATTGACTCGGGTCAGGTGACCGGGCTGGAGCTGATGGAACGGGCCGGACGCGGTGTTGTCGAGGCGGTTTTCGAGGAATGGCCGGCGCTGGCCGAGGGGCCGCACCGCGCCGTCGTGCTCTGCGGGCCGGGCAACAACGGCGGCGACGGGTTTGTCATCGCGCGGCTGTTGAAGGAAGCAGGCTGGCAGGTTGCTGTTTACCTCTATGGCGATGCGGACAAGCTGCCGCCGGATGCCAAGGTGAATTACGACCGTTGGGCCGGCATCGGCACAACCGGCGCTCTGGCCGATTGGGAGAGGTCGGAGGGCTGGGGCTGCGATCTGTTGATCGATGCGCTTTTCGGCATCGGCCTGAAGCGCGGATTGAAAGCGCTCGGAAATCTCTTCTGGAACATGGAAGACATGGTCGAATGTTTCGCCGTCGCGCCCGGTCACAAGATCGGACGCCCGGCGATTGTCGCGGTGGATATGCCAAGCGGGATCTGCGCGGACAGCGGGCGTGAGTTTCCACACGAAGACGCGCATCATCGGTTTGCGGCGGCCGCCCATCTGACCGTGACCTTCCACCGACCCAAGCTGGGGCATTTTCTGGCGGAGGGTCCCCGCCAATGCGGCAAGCTGGTGGTCAAGGACATCGGCCTTTCGGAGGAGCCTGCCCGCAAAGGGGTTCCGCACGAACATCGCGTCAGCCTGTGCGAGGGGGTGCACCCGGATTGGCTGCGCAAGGATGTAGAGGGCCACAAATACGGCCATGGCCATGCGCTGATCTTTTCAGGGGGCATCGGCAAGGGCGGTGCGGCGCGGCTTGCCGCGCGGGGCGCGCTGCGCATCGGGGCGGGCCTTGTTACCTTGGCCTGTCCGCCCGCCGCATTGATCGAAAACGCCGCGCAGCTAAATGCGATCATGCTGCGCAGCGTGAAGGACGCGGCGGCCGCGGCGCGGATATGTGAAGACGAAAGGCTCAAGGCGATCTGTATCGGGCCGGGGTTGGGCACCGGAGAACGCGAGGCTGCGTTGGTGGTGGCTGCGGTGCGTGCAAAGCACACACCCTACGTCGTATTCGACGCGGATGCCTTGACGCTGGTGGCGCAGGATCAGAGCCTTTTCGATGCGCTGCATGATCGCTGCGTGCTGACCCCGCATGGTGGTGAGTTCGCGCGGCTTTTTCCCGATATCGCGGCAAGGCTGGCTGCCCCGGCGACCAAGGGCCCGGCCTATTCCAAGGTTGACGCCACGCGGGACGCTGCAAAACGGGCGGGGTGTACCGTTCTTTTCAAGGGGCCAGACAGCGTGATCGCCCATCCCGACGGTAGCTGCAGCGAGCATTCAGCCCAATATGACCGCGCGGCCCCATGGCTTGCCACGGCAGGGTCGGGGGATGTGCTGGCGGGGATGATCACCGGTCTTTTGGCGCGGGGCCTTGCGCCATTACAGGCGGCAGGAACCGCCGCCTGGCTGCACGTCGAATGCGCGCGCAGCTTTGGCCCCGGCCTGATCGCCGAAGATCTGCCGGAGCAATTGCCGAAGGTTCTGAGGGGCCTGGGCCTGTAGGTTCAGGCGGCGTGCAGCACCGCGCCGCGTGCCTTGGCGGCATCCGCCGTGCCCAGTTCCAGCCCGTCCGCATAAAGGATATGCGGCCCGTCGCAGAAGACCTGGAACAAGGTGGTCTCATGGCTGCCGAGGTCGGTGATGAATTCGTTGTCCACCAGCGCCCGTGCCGCCACAAGCGCGCGTTCGGAGTTGAACAGCGCCCTTGCGCGCCAGTCGCGGATCAGCACCATCTGGTCCCCCGCGAGGATCGCGTCCCGCTCGGGCCGGGTATGGCCGAGGGAGCCTGCGGACAGCCCGATCTGATGCACGATGCGCGTGCTGCGCTGGATGTGTCTGACCTTGGAAATGCCGGTGTCGCGGGTGATGATCTTGTCCCCGACAGAGAGAAATTCCACCGGAATTTCGCCGTCAAGCGTCAGTAACATGGCACCTTGGACCAGTCCTGTGTCCAGGACGGCGTAGGGGGTGTATTGGCCCGCATGGCGATCTTCCTCGCCTACGCGCCCGACCGTATTCGGTTTCATGGGCGTCTCTTTCTTATCTGTACCTGCCTCAGGTTATCCCGAACATATGACAACAACTTGTTAATGTCTTGCCTTTTTTTAGACCGGCGGCCCGGCTTTTTTGGTCTCGCCTATCGCTGCCGGGTTTGGTAATCAGCGGTTCAGGCCGCGAACGGGGCCGCGTGCGGGTGTGGCGGAATTGGTAGACGCACCAGATTTAGGTTCTGGCGCCTTTGGCGTGGGGGTTCGAGTCCCTTCACCCGCACCAACTTTTGTTGTGCTACCGCGCGGAGCGCTACTTGGGTACAGTTTTGGTTTGAGGTTTGTCCTCTCACCTGCACCATCTGCTAACCTGCCAGGCCAGCGCGCGGCGAAAGTCCGAAATCAGGCCTTCCCGGACCTCGGCGACTAAACGCAAGCCGGGCCATCGCTTGCCCGGGGTGGGCGATGGCCCGGCGCCTTCGGCTTGTTCCGGGCTTTGGGTGCCACTGATCAGCGTCAGCCCCCCCAAGGCTCCCGGCTTCAGACCGAGGACAGGCGCGCCCCGGCGCTGTGCCAGCCAGGCAGGGTGTCGTCAAGGTAGCCGGAAATCCCGGTCAGCCCCGCATCCTGCAGGGCAGTCTGCATTTGTCCCAGCACCCTTGGCATGAACCGCAGGTATCCCGGTTTGCCGTCGCGTTTGTTCAGGCGGGGGAACAGCCCGGCAATCCGCGTGTGTCGCTGCGCGCCCAGCAGGTGATAGCGGTGCAGGATCCCGGCATCGGGTCCCATTCCTGCCGGGGCGGCGGCCAGGTAACGCTCCAGCATGCGCGCCTCCAGCCCCGGTGCAAGATCGCGCCGCGCATCCTGTAGCAGGGACAGCAGATCATATTCCGGCGGTCCCAGCACGGCATCCTGAAAATCCAGCAGACCGCAGCGCGCAACGCCCTGACGCCCGGGCAGGAGCATCAGATTGTCGATGTGAAAATCCCGCAGCACCAGCGCATCCTGCGCGGCTTCCAGCGGGGCAAGGGCCTCATGCCAGAGCGCGCGCCAGGGCGCATCGAAACCGGCCACCGGCAGGTCGGGGCGCAGGGCGGGCATGAACCATTGTGAAAAGATGCTGACCTCATCCAGCAGCGTGGCGACATCATAGCGCGGCACAAGCACTTGGACCGCCTGCGGCGCGGCATGCAGATGCAGCAATGCGTCGATGGCAAGTTCGTAAAGCGCCCCCTCATCCGCGCCCTGATCCAGCAGCGCCCCATAGGTCGCGGTGCCGAAATCCTCGATCAGGGCCAGGCCCTTGTCCGCATCCGTGGCCAGCACCCTTGGCGCGCTCAGCCCAAGGTCGCTCAGGTGCCGGGCCAGCCGGACAAAGGCGGCAAAGCCGGTCGGATCGTGACGATCCTCCATCAGCAGCAGGTCCGCCCCCTTGATCCGCAGATACCGCCGGGCAGAGGCATCGCCGGGCAGGGGGATGAGCACCGCCTGGCCGTGGCCATGACGGGCGAGGAAGGATTGGTGATCGGGCTCTGATGTGCTCATGGGCGCATATCGGACATTTTGCGCCATGCTTGCAAGCACCACAAATGCAAACGGCGCCCCGGATCGGGGCGCCGCTTTTTTTCGTATTCGGACCCGGATCAGGCGAGGTCGAAGCGGTCCGCTTCCATCACCTTGGTCCATGCCTTGACGAAATCGGCGACAAATGTGTCGGCCGCATCGTCCGCGCCATAGACCTCGGCCAGCGCCCGCAGCTGCGAGTTGGAGCCAAAGATCAGATCGGCGCGTGTCGCGGTATGGGTGACCTGGCCGGTCTTGCGGTCCGTGGCCTCGAACACCTGCTGGCTGTCGTCGACGGCTTTCCAGGTGTGGGTCATGTCGAGAATGTTGACGAAGAAGTCGTTCGTCAGCGTGCCGGGCTTGTCGGTAAAGACACCATGCCTGGTGCCGCCGTAGTTTGCACCCAGCACCCGCAGGCCGCCCACCAGCACCGTCATTTCGGGTGCGCTCAGGGTCAGCAGCTGCGCCCGGTCCACCAGCAGTTTCTCGGTCGGTACGGCGAATTCCGCCTTCAGGTAGTTGCGGAAACCATCCGCCTGCGGCTCCAGCACGTCAAAGCTTTCCGCGTCGGTCTGCTCGGCGCTGGCGTCCATGCGGCCGGGGCGGAAGGGCACTTCGAGGGTGTGACCGGCCGCTTTGGCCGCCTGTTCCACGCCGACATTGCCACCCAGCACGATCAGGTCCGCAAGCGAGACCTTCTTGCCGCCGGAGGCACTGGCGTTGAAGTCGGCCTGGATGGTTTCCAGCGCGTCCAGCACCTTGGCCAGCTTGGCCGGTTCGTTGACTTCCCAGTCCTTCTGCGGGGCCAGACGGATGCGCGCGCCATTGGCACCGCCGCGCTTGTCCGAGCCGCGGAAAGTGGAGGCCGAGGCCCAGGCGACCGAGACCAGTTCAGCGGTGCTGAGACCCGTTGCGAGGATCTTTTCCTTGAGCGCCGCGATATCGCCCTGATCGACCAGCGGGTGATCCACGGCCGGGATCGGATCCTGCCAGATCAGGTCTTCCGCCGGCACTTCCTTGCCCAGATAGCGGGTTTTCGGACCCATGTCGCGGTGGGTCAGCTTGAACCAGGCGCGGGCATAGGCATCGGCAAAGACATCCGGGTTTTCAAGGTAATGCCGGGCGATCCTGGCATATTCCGGATCGACCTTCATTGCCATGTCGGCGGTGGTCATCATCGGCTGATGTCTGCGGCTGCCGTCATGGGCATCCGGCACGGTCCCGGCCAGCGCATCGCCTTTCGGCTTCCACTGGTTGGCACCTGCGGGGCTTTTTGTCAGTTCCCATTCGTTGTTCAGCAGAGTTTCGAGATAGGACATGTCCCAGGTCGTCGGCGTTGCGGTCCAGGCGCCTTCGATGCCGGAGGTGATGGCGTGCACGCCAATGCCGCTCTCAAAGCTGCTTTTCCAGCCGAGCCCCATGTCTTCGATGGCGCCTGCTTCGGGTTCGGCACCCACCAGGCTCGCATCGCCCGCGCCATGGGCCTTGCCGAAGGTGTGGCCGCCCGCAGTCAGCGCGACGGTTTCCGCGTCGTCCATCGCCATCCGGGCAAAGGTTTCGCGGATGTCATTGGCCGAGGCCTGCGGATCGGGGTTGCCGTCCGGACCTTCGGGATTGACGTAGATCAGGCCCATCTGCACGGCGGCCAGCGGGTTTTCCAGGACGCGTTCGCCGGAATAGCGGCTGCCGGGCTTGTCGGAAGTGGCGAGCCATTCTTCCTCGGTGCCCCAGTATATGTCTTCCTCGGGTTCCCAGATGTCCTCGCGGCCACCGGCAAAGCCGAAGGTCTTGAATCCCATGGTCTCCATCGCGACGTTGCCGGTCAGGATCATCAGGTCGGCCCAGGACAGGGCGCGGCCATATTTCTGCTTGATCGGCCAGAGCAGGCGGCGGGCCTTGTCCAGGTTGCCGTTGTCCGGCCAGGAGTTCAGCGGTGCAAAGCGTTGCGAGCCGGAGCCGGAGCCGCCGCGCCCGTCACCGGTGCGGTATGTCCCGGCGGAGTGCCAGGCCATGCGCACGAACATCGGGCCGTAGTGGCCGTAATCCGCAGGCCACCAGTCCTGGCTGTCCGTCATCAGGTCGGCGAGGTCCTTCTTGACCGCGTCGAGATCCAGCTTCTTGAACTCCTCGGCATAGTTGAAGGTGTCGCCCATCGGATCGCCGAGCGGGCTATTCTGGTGCAGGATCTTCAGGTTAAGCTGGTTCGGCCACCAATCCTTGTTGGAGCGCATGTCAAAGGTCGTGTGCTTGCCACTGCCGTGCATGACGGGGCAGCCGCCCTTTTGGTCGATATCGTTGCCATCCATTTTATGTCTCCTCAGGTTACGGAATTAGAATCATTATAACCCGGCGGGCAGGGATTTATAAGTTGGATTTGCTGATTGCCTTGATAGTCTAAGGTTATGATGAATCTTACCATAAGACAGTTTCGTTATTTTGAGGCGATTGCCGAACAGCGCCATTTCGGCCGTGCGGCCCAGGTCTGCGCGATTTCGCAGCCCGCACTTTCCGCCCAGATCAAGGAGATGGAGACCACCCTTGGCAAACCGCTGTTCGAGCGGGGGCCAAGACAGGTGCGCCCGACCGCCTTTGGTGTTGAATTCGCCGGTCATGTGCGCGCGGTGCTGGAACAGGTCGAGGCGCTTGAGAATTTTGCCCGCGAGGCGCAGGGCGATCTTGCGGGGCAGTTCCGCCTTGGCGTCATTCCGACAATCGCGCCTTATCTGCTGCCCAGGCTGATTGGCCCGCTGACCGCAGCCTATCCCGGCATTGACCTGCATGTCCGCGAGACGCTGACATCGCGGCTGGTGCAGGAATTGCAGGATGGACGGCTCGATGCGGCGATCGTGGCGCTGCCGGTCTCTGTGCCCTCGCTGACGGAGGTGCCGGTCTTTTCCGAGCGTTTTGTCTTTGTCCGGCCCGAGGCCGCTGCCGGCCAGCCGGCGCCAGGCGGCAGGGATCTGGCCGACATGCGGGTGCTGCTGCTGGAGGAGGGCCATTGTTTCCGGGATCAGGCGCTGGCTTTCTGCAACCGGCCCGCATCGGTCCCGCGCACCGGTCTGGACGGCAGTTCGCTGGCAACGCTGGTGCAGATGGTCGGCGCGGGGATCGGGGTGACCGTGATCCCGCAGATGGCCGTGCGGGTGGAAACCCGCTCGGCCGCGGTGGATTGGGTGCCCTTTGCCGGACCGCAGCCCAAGCGCACCGTGGGCATGATCTGGCGCAAGGCCAGCCCCCTGACCCGGCACCAGGCCGCATTTGCCCAGCTGGTGCGACAGGCCGCCGGGGATGCGGCGGATATCCGGCCCGAAGAGCGCCCGCAGGGCTGAAACCGGGACGGTTTGCCTAAAATCCAATGCATTCGCGCCGCGCCGGAGCCGGGGATGCCCGCATCCGCGTTAAGCGGGTCGTAAGACATGGGTCCCTATGGTTCAGCATCATCGCCCGAGGCCGGGCCGAATCTGTTCTTCGAAGGGAAAATGTCAATGTCAGAACCGGCAAAGAAGCCTGCCCGCGTTCATCCGATGCGCAGCCTGTTTTTCAAGACGGCTCTTATTGTGGCGATTTGCGCCATTGGCGTTGTGGCCGCGATCGAGGTGATCAATATGCGGACCGCACAGGCGCGCCTGCACGATACGATCATGACCCGCGCGACGGAAATGACGGATCTGCTGGCCCTGCAACTGGGCGGGGCCATCAAATTCGAGAATTACGACGCGCTGTCGGAAATCGTGGTGGGTACGCTGGAACACTCCAGACCGGACGCGGTTGCGGCCGCCGCAGTCGATGCGGCGGGGGCCGCCATGCAGGCCGTTCAGGGCCCGCCGCCGGAGCCAGAGTTGCTTGCCTTTGCCCGCGAGGCAATGAAAACTGGTGAACCGGTCGTGGACCGGAACCGGCTGATCATGGCGACGCCAGTCCTTTTCGGAGACCAGAGCCTGCCGGTCGGTGCCATCGCAACGCGCTGGACGGATGAATTCATTCTGGCAGACTACAGGGCTTCGGCCTTTCAAAGCCTTCTGGCCGGGCTGCTGGCGCTGCTTTGCGCGCTGGCCGGCGCGTCCTTTCTGCTGCACAAACTGATCACGGCACCCCTCAACGTACTGGGCCGTTCGATGAAATCTGTGGCGCAGGGGGATTATGAAACCGCTGTCCCGCATACCATCCGCCGGGATGAGATCGGCCTGATGGCCACCCAGCTGGAGGCCCTGCGCGCGGTGCTGCGCGAGGCAGATGCAGCAGCCCATGAAACCGCATTCAAGAGCGCGGCATTTGCCGGGTCTTCGGCCTCCCTGATGATGGTGGATCGTGATTTCCGGGTGATTTTTGCCAATCCTGCCTGCGAGGAACTGGTAAAGGCCAATCTGGAAGAACTGGCAAAGGTATGGCCGGACCTGCAGGGCCAGACCTTGATCGGCGGCGACCTGCGCAATTTCCAGCCCGTGCGGGATGCCGTTGCACAGGTCGAGCGTGGCGGCCTGCGCGGCGGAACAGAGACCGTCAACGAGATGGTGCAGATGGGCGACCGCCTGCTGCGGATATCGCTGAATGCGGCGCTGGGGCAGGAGGGGGAGATGATCGGCTGCGTCATTGAATGGACGGACCGGACTGATGCGCAACGCAACGCTGCATTGCACCATGCGCTGGATTCGAACCAGCTGACGGTGGAATACGACCTGAAGGGCAAGATACAGGACGCAAACCAGAACTTCCTTGACCTGATTGACGGGACCAAGGAAGACACCCGCGCGTGCAACCTGGCCTCGATGTTTGCCAAGAACCTCGACGGCGACCACGATGGCAGCAAATTTGTCACCAAGGTCATTTCCGGAGAACCCATGCGGGGCCGCTTCAACGTCTTTAGCGTCCATGCGCAGAAGACCTTTGTGATCGACGGCAGTTTCGCCGTTCTGACCGACCATAAACGCAAGCCGCACCGGCTCATCTTCCTGGGCAGCGACGTGACGGAGCAGGACCGGGCCATGCGTGCCGCCGAAGCCGCCCGCGAGCAAAGCGCCGCAGAGCAGGCCAATGTGGTCAGCCTGCTTGGCGATGCGCTGAACAAGCTGGCCAATGGCGATCTGCGGGCCGATCTGACCAGCGATATGCCCGCCTCTTACGAAAAGCTGCGCCGCGATTTCAATGGCACGGTCGAATCCCTGCGCGAAGCGATGTCGGCGGTCATGCACAATGCCGATTCAATCCGCAACGAGACCGCCGAAATCACCTCCGCCGCCGACGACCTGTCGCGGCGGACCGAGAAACAGGCGGCAACCCTTGAGGAAACCGCCGCAGCGCTTGATGAACTGACGGTGTCGGTGCGATCGGCCGCCGAAGGTGCCGACGATGCCAGCAGCATGTCCGCCGAAGCGCAGAAAAATGCCCAGCAGGGCGGAGAGATCGCGCGTCAGGCCGTGGCTGCGATGGACGGCATCAGAACCTCTTCGCAGGAGATCTCGAAAATCACCTCCGTCATCGACGATATCGCTTTTCAGACCAATCTGCTGGCGCTGAACGCGGGTGTCGAAGCCGCCCGCGCCGGTGAGGCGGGGCGCGGTTTTGCCGTCGTCGCGACAGAGGTGCGGGCCCTTGCGCAGCGCTCCTCGGATGCCGCGCGGGAGATCAACGCGCTGATCTCCTCCAGCGGTGAACAGGTCAGCCAGGGTGTCGATCTGGTGGACCGCACCGGCTCCGCCCTTGCCGCCATCGTAACTTCCGTGTCTGAAATCTCCAACCGGGTGTCGAACATCGCCACATCGGCGCGGGAGCAATCCAGCGGGCTGGCGGAAATCAACACCGCCGTCAACGAGTTGGATCACGTGACTCAGCAGAACGCCGCCATGTTCGAGGAAACCACCGCCGCCAGCCATGCGCTGACCGCCGAGGCCGATGCCCTGGCGGCTGCCGTGGCGCGGTTCCGGCTGAACGGCGAAACCGCGGGCACAACCGCACCCAGGCCCGCCGCCGCATCGGTGCCCATGACCCCGCCGCGCGCCGTGGCTCCGGCCACCCAGGGCAATGCGGCGCTGGACATGTCACAGGACGTGGATGCAGACGGATGGGAAGAATTCTGAGGCGCGCAGGCGCAGGTCACCCACCTCGCCGGTCAGGCGCTACCGGATGATCCGGTCAGCTTCAGGAAACGAAAATGCGGGCAGGCGGGTCAGTCCCGTTTGCCCGCAAACCGTTCCGCCCAGGCTTCACGCTCTTCATCGGTGATCTTTGCAAACAAGACCTCCGGCACGTCAAAGCCATGTCCCGGCGGCAAGGCGGCGAGGGCGGCGGGGACGTCATCGGGCCAGGCCGGGGCCTCAACCCGCATCGCGGCCAGCATCCGCGCCGCGGCATCGGGGATGAACGGGGCCGACAGCCTGGCATAAAGCGGGATCAGGTTCAGGGCCAGCCGCACCTGTGCCGCCGCCCTGTCCGGGTCGGTCTTGAACACGGACCAGGGGGCCTGTGCCTGCAGGTATTCGTTGCCCGCCGCCCAGATCGCACGCAATTCGGCGGCTGATTTGCGCACCTCCACCGCATCCATCTGCGCCTGATAGCGTGCGACGCGCGCGGTGATATCCGCGATCAGCGCCTCTTCCTCCGGGCCATAGCTGCCTGCTTCCGGCACCGCCTCGCCGAATTTGGAGCGGCAGAATTTCGTGATCCGGCTGACGAAGTTGCCCAGCACATCGGCAAGGTCCTTGTTCACCGAAGCCTGGAAATTCTCCCAGGTGAATTCCGCATCCGAGGTTTCCGGCGCATGGCTCAACAGCCACCAGCGCCAGTAATCCGCCGGCAGGATCTCAAGCGCATGGTCCATGAACACCCCGCGCCCCCGGGAGGTGGAGAACTGCCCCCCGTCATAGGTCAGGTAGTTGAAGGACTTGATGTAATCGACGAGCTTCCAGGGCTCGCCCGACCCCATGATCGTCGCCGGAAAGCTGAGGGTGTGGAAGGGCACGTTGTCCTTGCCCATGAACTGGGTATAGCGCACGTCATCGGCCCCCTTGTCGGTGCGCCACCAGCGCTCCCAGTCGGACCCCTTGCCTGCGTCCACCCATTCCTGGGCGGAGGCGATATATTCGATCGGCGCATCGAACCAGACGTAGAACACCTTGCCCTCCATCCCCGGCCAATCGGCATCACCGCGTTTGACCGGCACGCCCCAGTTCAGGTCACGGGTGATGCCCCTGTCCTGCAGCCCGTCGCCATCATGCAGCCATTTCTTCGCGATGGAGGTGGTCAGCACCGGCCAGTCGGCCTTGGCATTGATCCAGTCGTTCAACTGATCCTTCATCTGGCTCTGGCGCAGCATCAGGTGCTTTGTCTCACGCATCTCAAGGTCGGTGGCGCCCGAGATCGTGCTGCGCGGATTGATCAGCTCGGCGGGGTCCAGCTGCTTGGTGCAATTGTCGCATTGATCGCCGCGCGCATCCTCGAATCCGCAGTTGGGGCAGGTCCCCTCGACATAGCGATCCGGCAGGAAACGCCCGTCGGTGGGGGAATAGATCTGTTCCTGGGAGACTTCCTCGATCAACCCGGCATCTGCCAGCACACCCGCGAAATGCTGGGTCAACACGCGGTTCTGCGGCGACGAGGACCGCCCGAAATGATCGAAGGACAGCCCGAAGCCTTCGGCGATGCGCGCCTGCACCTGATGCATCTCGGCGCAATATTCGGCCACCGGCTTGCCTGCCTTGGCGGCGGCCAGCTCTGCCGGGGTGCCATGTTCATCGGTGGCACAGAGAAACAGAACCTCATGCCCCCGGCCGCGCAAGTAGCGGGCATATAGGTCGGCGGGCAATTGGCTGCCCACGAGGTTTCCTAGGTGCTTGATGCCGTTGATATAGGGGATCGCGGAAGTGATGAGATGTCGGGTCAAGGGGCCGGCCTTTGGTCAGTGAACAGCGCTGCTTTATCAGCACCGCATGCCGCATGCCAGCCCGTCAATCGCGACGCTGGTTGTCGCGGGCGCGACCCGTGAGCCGTCCGATCAGGAAGCTGGTGCGCGGCGCATAGACATAACGTGTGCGTTTCGCCCCGGTCCGGCCCCTGTGCATCCGCAGCAGGCCAAAGACCACCAGTACCCCATGCCCGACCGAGATCATCATGAAAAGCGCGGAAGGCCCGAAATTCTCGATCAGCACCGAGGCGATATAGGGGGCAAAGATGGCCCCGGCCGCGAACCAGAACATCAGCGCGGCGGAAAGCTCGACCCTTTCGTCGTCGCTGGCAAAGTCATGGGCATGGGCCGCGGCCACCGAATAGATCGGAAAGGTGGTCAGCCCGAACAGCCCGGCGGTCAGGAAGATGCCCACCGTCCCCAGCCCGGCGGAAGAGACCGTGACCCCGCAGGCCATCATCGCCGCCACCGAGAGCCAGATCAGCACCCAGCGCCGGTCGAACTTGTCGGCAAGCCAGCCCACCGGCCATTGCGCAATAGCGCCGCCAAGAACGAAGGCGGTCAGAAACCAGGCGATCTGTGCCGCACTCAGCCCGACTTCCTGGCCGTAGATCGGGCCGACCATCCGGAAGGATGCGCTCGACAGGGCCGCGACCACGACGCCGGCCGCGGCAAGCGGGGAGCGGTCAAAGGCCAGACGCGGCCGCAGACGCGGCTGGCTTGGTGTTTCGGGCTGCCGCACCGTAGACAGTGTAATCGGCAGCAGGGCGGCACAGCAGACAATCGCAAGGATGTTGTAGGAGACATAGGACGCGGGTGCGAGGATGCCGACGATCATCTGCGCGGCCATCGACCCGGTCATGTCCACGATCCGGTAGATGCCCATGGTGCGCCCGCGCGTTTCATTGGTGACCTTGGCCTGCAGCCAGGCCTCGATCACCGTATAGCAGCCCGCCACGCAAAGCCCCGAGGCGACGCGCATCAATGTCCAGGCAAAGGCATCCACCACCAGCATATGCGCCATCAGCCCGATGGAACCGGCTGCGGTAAAGGCGGCAAAGGCGCGGCTGTGGCCCACCGATCCCATCAGGCGCGGCGCCCACCAGCAACCGATGAAGAAGCCCAGGAAGTGCGCGGAGCCGAGCAGGCCGATTTCCTGCCGCGAAAATCCCAGGACAGTGCCGGACAACACATCAAGCGGCCCCACGCCGCCAGAGGACAGCTGCAAAAGGATGACCGAGAAAAACAGGGCGGCAAATGAAATCAGCAAACGCATGGGGCATCATTGGTCCATCCTTGCGCCCAACCCAAGCCGAAACCCGACAGGGCGCGTCGCATTTCAGGGTTTGGTCCCGAAATCTTAATCTTTTGTGAGAAAGTTATGGTCACCTGCCGGGGCATTGACGCTTGCAGCCGGATTGCTGCCGGGTAGTCTGCCCGCCAAACAAGGGGACGACGATGCAAAAACGGATATTGGGCGGCAGCGACCTGGCCGTGACAGACCTGTGCCTGGGGTCGATGACCTGGGGCACGCAGAACACCGCCGAAGAGGGGCATGACCAGATTGATCTGGCGCTGGATGCGGGGGTGAATTTTATCGACACCGCAGAGATGTATCCGGTCAACCCGATCCGCGCCGAGACCATTGGCCGGACCGAACGGATCATCGGGCTGTGGTTCGAACGCGACAACCGGCGCGCGGAAGTGGTGCTGGCCACCAAACACTCCGGCGAAGGCATGGCCCATGCCCGCGACGGCGCGCCGATTTCGGCAGCGACGATCCCGGCCGCCATCGAAGGGTCCCTGCGCAGGCTGCAGACCGATTACATCGACCTCTACCAGTTTCACTGGCCGAACCGGGGCAGCTACATGTTCCGCAAGAACTGGGATTTCGACCCCTCCGATCAGAACCGCGCGGAAACCATCGCCCATATGGAGGACGCGCTGGGCGCGCTTCAGGCCGAGGTGAAACGCGGCACGATCCGTGCCTTCGGGCTGAGCAATGAAAGCGCCTGGGGCATGAGCCAATGGGCGCATGTGGCCGACCGTATTGGCGGGCCAAGGCCGGTTTCGGTGCAGAATGAATATTCGCTGCTCTGCCGTCTGGCCGATACCGATGTGGCAGAGGCCTGCATCAACGAAAACATTGATCTTTTTGCCTTTTCCCCCTTGGCGGCGGGCCTTTTGACGGGCAAATACCAGGGCGGTGCGGTGCCCGAGGGCTCGCGCATGGCGCTGAATGGCGATCTGGGCGGGCGCAAGACCGAGCGGGTTTTTGACGCGGTTGACGCCTATCTGCAGGTGGCGCGCGATCACGATCTGGACCCGGTGCAGATGGCGCTGGCCTGGTGCCGGGCGCGGCCTTTCATGGGGTCGGTGATCTTTGGCGCGACCAGCACCGCCCATGTGGAACGCGCGCTGGGCGCGGCGGAACTGACGCTGAGCGATGAGGTCAACGCGGCGCTGAACGCGGTCCACAAGGCGCATCCGATGCCCTATTGAGACGACCTGTCGGATGCAGGGTGTCGAATGCCGCGCATTTTCTGAATTTCGTCAGCGGATCGTGCCAGGCATTTCCGACCCGAATGCCAGGCATTTCTGTCCCAAACCAGACTTCAGGCGTAGTATGGGGCAAGGTTAGGTGAGCGGGACTTTGCTGCCATGTCCGACATTCGAAACAGGTCGCGCCCGAACCGAGGGGTGGGCGAGTAGCGCCCGCGTCACGCCTCAGGCGTGCCTCTTGCAAATGAACTGGCGCGCCTCCGGCGCGACGGGGGCGGTTCGGGCGCTGCCAAAGCTTTGCTTTGGCAATGGGTCCTTACTTTGAGAGCACAGGTTGGGCTCATACCCGCCCTTCGCCGCATTTTTCACGAATGACCGTTTGGCCCCTGTCCCGTCCTTCGGACGTATCGCCGCGATCCGGGTCAGTGATGTGACGCAAAAGTCGGGTTCGCCTGACATCTGACAGTCGGCCGGAATTTTGCAAAATTCCGGCCCGATTTTTTTCAAAAAAATCGGCTAGCCTGGCTTGCCTGTCCGCTGTCGCATTTGGCTTGCCGACATCTGGAACCGCGTCCTGAAGGCCCGCGCAAAGCTGGCCGGAGAGCCGAAACCGGTGTTCATCGCGATCTCCTGCAGCGGCAACCGGGTGTCGCGCACCAGCCGTTCCGCCTGTGACAGCCGCAGGGCAAGGTAATGCGCCTGCGGGGTCACCCCCAGATGGGTCCGGAACTGCTGTTGCATGGCCCGGTCGGAAACCCCAAGGTCCGCCGCGATGTCCCGCAGGGGCAGGGGCGTTTCCAGCGCCGCCTCCATCCGCTGCTGGGCGCGGGCGGTCAGCCGGGAATGGCGCGGGTTCTGGGCGCGGCTTTGCGGGCGCGGCGGCGCCGGGTCAAAGATGAAGGCGGTGGCGATGCGCCCGGCCAGCGTTGCACCGTGCCGGTCCCCGATCAGGTGCAGCATCATCTCCAGCGCCGGGGCCGCCCCGGCGGAGGTCAGCCGTTTGCCACTGACCTGATAGCGGGTGTTGATCAGCTCAACTGCCGGAAAGTTATGGGAAAACCCTTCGAAATCCTCCCAATGGGTGGTGGCGCTGTGCCCGTCCAGAATACCGGCCCGCGCCATCACCCAGGGGCCGCCGTCGATCCCGGCCACAATCGCGCCCTGCGCCGCGATCCGGCGCAGGCTGGCGGTCAGCTGGGGCGTGGTCTGCGCCTCCACCGCAAAGCCTGCGACGATGATCAGCAGATCGGTGGCAGGCATTTTGTGGATCGGTGCTGCGGGAATTTCCAGACCGCTGGTCAGTTGCACCGCTCGGTCGCGCGGGGTGGCGAAGTGCCATTCATACAGCGGCCGCCCCGCCTGCCGGTTTGCCGCGCGCAGCGGATCGACCGCCGCGGCCAGGGTAAGCGTGTTGCAGCCGTCGAGAACCAGAAGGGTGGTATGGGTGATTTCTGCGGATTTCATCAATCATCCTTCGTATTGTGCAAAGCGTGCTTTGCCAAGTGTCGTCATGATCGCGGCAAGCATCAGAAAGGACCATGCCATGCCGCTGACTATGAACCAGGAGGTGTTCATCACCTGCGCCGTGACCGGATCGGGCAGTACCCAGGACCGCAGCCCGCATGTGCCCCGCAGCCCCGCCCAGATCGCCGAGAGCGCCATTGCGGCGGCCAGGGCCGGGGCGGCGATCGTGCATTGCCATGTGCGCGAGCCCGAAAGCGGGAAACCCAGCCGGGATCTGGCCTATTACCGCGAGGTGACGGAGCGGATACGCGAATCCGAGACCGACGTGGTGCTGAACCTGACCGCCGGCATGGGGGGCGACATTGTCTTTGGCCCCACCGAACACCCGATGCCCCCGATTGCAGGCACCGATATGATCGGCGCTTCGGAACGGGTCCAGCACATCGCGGAATGCCTGCCGGAGATCTGCACGCTGGACTGCGGCACGATGAATTTCGCCGAAGCCGATTACGTGATGACCAACACCCCCGGCATGCTGACCGCCATGGGGTCGATGATGACGCATCTTGGCGTCAAGCCCGAGATAGAGGCCTTTGACACCGGCCATCTGTGGTACGCCAAGCAGCTTGTGAAGGACGGCGTGCTGGACGCGCCGGCACTGGTGCAGCTTTGCATGGGCGTGCCCTGGGGCGCGCCGGACGATCTGAACACCTTCATGGCGATGGTCAACAATGTGCCGGAAGACTGGACGTTTTCCGCCTTTGCGCTGGGGCGCAACCAGATGGCCTATGTCGCCGCCGCGGTGCTGGCGGGCGGCAACGTGCGGGTGGGGCTTGAGGACAACCTCTGGCTCGGCAAGGGGCAACTGGCGGAAAACTGGCAGCTGGTCGAACGGGCCGGGACCATCATCGAGAACATGGGCGCGCGCGTCATCGGCCCGGCAGAGGTCCGCGAGAAGCTGGGCCTGACCAAACGGGCGCCCAAGGCGTGAGGCTTTTGCACCTCGTTGCGCTTGGCGGCATTCTGGCGCTGGGGGCCTGTGCGGCAAAACAGGCGGGCTATCCCACCGGCACGCTGCCGCTGCGCAACCCGACGGCCCCGTTGGGCGGCAGCGCGCGCTTCGATCCCGGGCGCTTTTCCGGTGACTGGGTGACACGCGCCTGCTTGGGGCCCTGTGTGCCATCGGTCAGCTTTACCCAAAGCCTGACCGGCGCGGTCTCCGAAAGTGACGCGCGGGGCAGCCGCGCCTATCTGCCGGATGCGCCGGGCGTCCTGCGCGCGAAGACGGGCGATGATGTGCTGGTGGTGATGTGGGTTGACGAGGGGTTCCGCACCGCCGCCGTCGGGCTGGCGGACGGCAGCCGCGCCGCGATCATCGACCGCAGCCCGACCGGCGGGGCCGACCGGATCGCAGCGGCGCGCGAGATACTTGATTTCAACGGCTGGGACGTCAGCCAATTGCGGGGGGTGGCACAATGATCGGTGTTCTTCTGATTGTCGTGGCTCTGGCCTTTGGCGCCTTCTGGGTTGGCGGCATGGTGCTGGGGGTGCGTGACACGCCGCCCTTCGGCTGGAGCGTCAGGGCCTGTGCATCGCTCTGTGCGGGGATGGCGCTGGCGGGCGTGATTTTGATGGGATTGAACATATGACAAAGACGGCAGCAATCATCGGCGGCGGTGTGATCGGCGGCGGCTGGGCGGCGCGCTTTGCGCTGAACGGCTGGAATGCGCGGGTCTTTGACCCCGACCCGCAAGCGGCGCGCAAGATCGGCGAGGTCTTGGCCAATGCGCGGCGGTCCCTGCCGGGGCTGACCGACGTGGCGCTGCCCGCCGAGGGGGCGATCACCTTTCACGACAGCATCCATGAGGCGGTCGAGGGCGCGGCCTGGATCCAGGAAAGCGTGCCGGAGCGGCTGGACATCAAGCACAAGACCTTCGGTGCGATCCAGCAGGCCTGCGATCCGGCCGCGGTCATCGGCTCCTCCACCTCCGGCTTCAAGCCGAGCGAGCTGCAGCAGGGCGCGGCGCGGCCCGAACAGATCATGGTCGCCCATCCCTTCAACCCGGTCTATCTGCTGCCGCTGGTCGAACTGGTGCCGGGCAACGGGATCGACGGGCCGATGGTGGACCGGGCGAAAGAGATCCTGACCGGCCTGGGGATGTATCCGCTGCACCTGAAAAAGGAAATCGACGCCCATGTGGCGGATCGGTTTCTTGAGGCGGTCTGGCGCGAGGCGCTGTGGCTGGTCAAGGACGGCATTGCCACGACCGAGGAGATCGACAATGCCATCCGCTATGGTTTCGGCATCCGCTGGGCGCAGATGGGCCTGTTCGAGACCTACCGCGTCGCCGGGGGCGAGGCGGGCATGAAGCATTTCATGGCGCAGTTCGGGCCCTGCCTGCAGTGGCCCTGGACAAAGCTCACCGATGTGCCGGAGTTCACCGAGGAGCTGGTGGATCTGATCGCGGGCCAGTCGGACGCGCAATCGGGCGCGCATTCGATCCGGGAACTGGAGCGCATCCGCGACAACAACCTGGTGACCATGATGCGGGGGCTGAAAGCACAGGACTGGGGCGCAGGCGCCCTGCTGAACGCGCAGGAGAAGGCCATGCGCTCCGGCACCGCCCTGGGCGCCCGGGCAGAAGACCTGCCCGCCGATGCTCCGGTGCTGACCGCCCGCCGGACCGTGCCGCTGGACTGGACCGATTACAACGGCCATATGACGGAATCGCGCTATCTGCACGCCTTTGCCGATGCCACCGACCGCTTCATGGAGATCATCGGCTGCGATGCGGCATATATCGCCTCGGGTGGCAGTTATTTTACCGCCGAAACCCATATCCGGCACCTGGATGAGGTTCATGCCGGGGCGGTGATCGAGATCCGGACCCGGGTGATCGCCGGGGCGGGCAAGAAGATGCATCTGTTCCATGAGATGACGGAGGGTGACAGGCTGCTGGCCACGGGCGAGCATTTCCTGCTGCATGTCTCGCTGGAGACCCGCAAGCCCTCTGCGCCCTCTGCCGGGATCGAGGCGGCGCTGAGACGTTTCGCCGAAGCTCACGCGGCGCTCCCTGCGCCGGACGGAGCCGGTCGCCACATCGGCGCGCCGCGGTGAAGTCTGTCCTGATCACCGCCGGTGCCTCGGGCATCGGCAGGGCGATGGGGGAAGCATTTGACGCGGCGGGCTATGAGGTCTGGGTGACGGATCTGGACCGGGCGGCCCTCGCGCGCTGTCCCGACGCCTGGCAGTGCCGCGAAGCCGGGGCGGCAGATGAAGAGGCCATGCGCGGGGTCTTTGCCGAGATGGGAGCGCTTGACGTGCTCTGCGCCAATGCCGGTATCGCGGGGCCGACCGCGCGGGTGGAGGATGTGGCGCTGGAAGACTGGCGCGCCTGTGTCAGTGTCAATCTTGAGGGCGCATTCCTGGCGGCCAAACATGCCGCCCCGCTGATGAAACAGGCCGGGCAGGGGGCGATGATCCTGACCTCCTCCACCGCGGGGATATTCGGCTATCCGAACCGCGCGCCCTATGCGGCGGCGAAATGGGCGGTGATCGGGCTGATGAAGACGCTGGCGATGGAGCTGGGTCCCTTCGGGGTGCGGGCCAACGCGATCTGCCCCGGCGCGGTCGAGGGGCCGCGCATGGAAGCTGTGTTGCTGCGTGAAGCTGCGGCCAAGGGCATGACCCGCGATCAGGTCTATCAGGGCTATGCGGCAGGTACGTCGATGCGGTCCTTTGTCGAGGCGCGCGATGTTGCGGAGATGGCGGTTTTTCTGGCCTCTGACGCGGCGCGCAGGGTCTCGGGACAGGTGATCGCGGTGGATGGGCATACGGAGAACCCCGACCCGAAGCCGTGAATGTATGTTTTGGTAACGTGTCCGTTGGTGTTCTGGCTTTTGGTGTTGTCAAAAGGCGCGCGCTGCGCGCGCATTCCATTCCTGGTTTGCCGCTTCGGGTCTCACCGTCCCAGAGGCCCGGAGCCGCCCGCGATTGATCCCCGGTCTGGCACCGCGCCGCCCGTCCCTCCAGCACAATAGCCGTCTCCCCGCGATGCGGGGCCCCTCGGCGATTTTGCCGGACCGCCGGTCTGCGCCGCGCCGTCCCGGTCTCAAGCGAGGGCGGCTCCGGACCAGAGGCGGGTCAGCGGATCAGGGCGCGCATCTCACTCAGCTGATCGGGAAAATCGCGGGCGGTGTTGGAGGCTTCGCGCACGAGGGTGTCGAAGTCCTGGGTGAAAATGTCGATCCGGGCGCGGTCGCGGAAGGCCATGTAGTGGCCGCCGGTATAAAGGACCGCGATGAGCGGGCCGAAGATGGTGATCGGGGCGGAATAAAGCCTGCGGGCGTCGAACTGGTAGAGCCGCAGCCGGGGGTAAAGCTGCCGCGAGAGCCGGATCATATGGTCGCATTGTGCCAGACGGACGGGCGCGGGCAGGCCGCGGTAATAGCCTGTGCCACGCACAAAGCAGTCCAGTTCATAAAGCGGCAGGGCGATTTCATATTCGGAGGTGGCGTCCAGCATCAGGTCGAGCCGGTCGCGCGAGGCGTTGATCGCCTGTTGCGCGGTGCGGCGCAGGTGGGGGCCGTATTCCCAGGCCAGCATGTCGTCAGTTTTCAGCATGTCGGGCAGGGCGGCGGGGACATGGCGGATCTTGTAACCCCGTGCCTCCTGGTGCCAGACAAAAAGCTGATCATCGACAAAGGCGCGCGGGGCCTGTGACATGGAGATGCTGTTGGACATCAGATCGGCGGCGGATTCAGGGCGGTCCGAAATGCCCAGCAGCCAGTCGGCAGAAACGCCAAGCACCTGGGCGCAGGCACCGACAACATGGCCGCCGGGCAGGCGGGCGCCATGGTCCGAGAGCGCCTGGGACAGGGTGGAACGGTCAACGCCGATGCCGCGTGCCAGCGCGCTCTGGCTGATCCCGGCGGTGCGGATCGCCTGTGCAAGACGGGTGCGAAAGACCTGGGCGCGTGCCGATTTGTTGTCTACCTTAGGCATGTGTTAACTTTTATCACCAATTGTAAGCTTTGTTCATCATTATCGGAATGGTCTGATCGCGCAAGGGCGATCACCTTGCGGCAAAGGACTTTTACAGGGAACCAGCGATGCATTTGAGCGAGGCCGGGCAGAACCACGCCACCCCCATCCCCCGGTATCTGCGGTCCGCGCTGCGGGTCATGGCGGGCTGGGAATGGCCCACGATCGGCCTGTTCCTGGCGGTTGTCCTGATCTGGGCTGTTGCGGTGCTGCTGACCTCGGGGGGCGTATCGCTGATCCTGCTGGTCCTGGCGCTGACGCTGCATTCCTCGCTCAGTCACGAATTCCTGCATGGGGGGCCGTTCCGCTCGGCGCGGGCAGGCACAATGCTGGGTCTGATACAGCCGGGGCTTTTTGTGCCCTATCTGCGTTTCAAGGCGCTGCATCTGGAACATCACCAGGATTCCCGCCTGACCGATCCCTACGACGATCCGGAAAGCAATTATCTGGACCCCGACCGCTGGGAGCAGCTGCCGCGCTGGCACCGCCGTGTGCTGATGCTGAACAACACCCTTGCGGGCCGGATGTTGCTGGGGCCGCTGGTGGGGATGGGAGCCTTTCTGCGCGATGACCTGCGTCTGATCAGCACGGGCAATGCCAAGGTCCGCCGCCACTGGCTGCTGCATCTGCCGGGGGTTGTGCTGACGCTGATCGTGGTCTCCTGGTCGCCCTTGCCGGTCTGGTTGTATCTGGTGGCCTGTTACGGTGCCCTGTCGGTGCTGAAGATCCGCACCTTCCTGGAGCATCAGGCCCATGCCCGCGCCTCGGGGCGGACTGTGGTGGTGGAGGACCGGGGGCTGCTGGCGCTGCTGTTTCTGAACAACAATTTCCATGTGGTGCATCACGTGCATCCGCAGCTGCCCTGGTACCGGCTGCCGGGGGTCTATGCGGCGCGGCGGGACAAGTTTCTGCGCCGCAATCATGGCTATGTCTACCGCAGCTATGCCGAGGTGTTCCGCCGGCATCTCTTCTCGGCAAAGGACCCGGTGGCACATCCGCTCTGGCGCGGGTCGCAGGATTGACCTGTAGCGCTTCGGGATATAGCTGATCACTTGTTCGCTGCCTCTCCCTGCGGTCGAACGCGAAAAGTGATGTTGGATGTTTCAACTTAATTCCGAAACGCTGTAATCCATGGGCATGAGTGCTGTTTTGCCCGATCTGTGGATTCTCGTCACCCTTGCCGCCGCATCGTTTCAGACGGTGCGCTTCATGCTGCAAAAACATCTGGCGACAGCGACGCTCTCTGCCGCGGGGGCCACGTTCTCGCGGTTTCTCTATTCGGTTCCCTTCATCCTGCTGTTGCTGGCGGTCTACCTGGTGGCGGCGGACAAGCCGCTTCCGGCCCTGGGTGACGGGTTCTGGCTTTATGGGTTGGCGGGGGCCGCGGCACAGATCCTGGCGACGGTCTGCGTGGTGATGCTGTTCAAGCAGCGCAATTTTGCCGTGGGCATCACCTTCAAGAAAACCGAAGTCATCCAGACCGTGCTGGTGGGCTGGATCGTGCTGGGCGAGGGGGTGTCCCTGCCCGGTTTCGCGGCCATTGCGCTGGGCATCGTGGGGCTGCTGCTGCTTTCCGGCGGGCCGGAGGTGACCGGGTTCCACTGGCGCGACATGCGCAACCGGGCGGCGGGGCTGGGCATCGCCTCGGGCGTGTTGTTCGCGATTTCGGCGGTGACCTACCGGGGTGCCTCGCTGAGCGTGGCGGAGGCCGATCCGATCCTGCGCGCGGCGGTGACGCTGGCGGCGGTGGTGGTGATGCAGACCGTGATCATGCTGGTCTGGCTGCGGTGGCGCGAGCCGGGGCAAATCAGGGCCGTCTGGGCGGCGCGGCGGGTGGCGCTGTGGATAGGGCTGACCTCGATGGGCGGGTCGCTGTGCTGGTTCATCGCCTTCACCCTGCAGAACGCGGCCTATGTGAAGGCGCTGGGGCAGGTTGAACTGATCCTGAGCGTGGCGGCCACCACGCTGTTCTTCCACGAGAAGATCACCAGACGCGAATGGGCTGGGATGGCGGTGCTGGTGGCGTCGATCCTGATGCTGATCCTGGTAATCTGAGCGGCGCGATGCCGGGCATGGTCCTTTCGCCCGGGCAAGACAGGTTTCGCTGCGAAACCCAACAATGGGTTAATTTATTTCTGTTGATCGGCCCCGGCGCGCCGCCGTTTCCGCATCCCTTTTGTACCAGAAGCAGATCGTGTTGCGGGCGATGGCCATCATCTGCCCTGTTTCTTTGCTAACCGGTCGGCAGCTTCCCCCGCAGGCGCAGGAACAGGCTTTCCTCATCATTGTTCTTGAAGAACGGGACGGAGGCGGGCGGGGTGCGGTCGCGGGCGCGGGCCTCGACCTCGGCCATGACGACTTCGGTGATGAAGGGCATGTCAAAGGACCGCGCCTCTGACAGCGGCACCCATTGCAGGTGGCTGAGCTCATCGCAGGCGGCGTCGAAATCATCGAGGTCGGAGGCGATGTCATCGGCATCCACCAGGAAGAACCGCGCGTCAAAGCGGCGCGGGCGGCCCGGCGGGGTGAGCGCGCGGAAGGTGAATTGCAGCGGGGCGGCATGGGGGACATGGCCGGTGGCGGCAAAGCTTTCCCAATCGGGGGGCGGGGGGGTGTCCCAGCTGCCGGGGCGGCCCAGGATCAGGCCGGTTTCCTCCCAGAGTTCGCGGATGGCGGCGACGGCGATGGCATGGGCCAGACCGGGCTCCGCATCCTCTGCAATGCGGGCGGCACAGGTCTCGGGCAGGGGGCTGGCCAGGGGCACCTCGGCATCGCCCGCATCCACCGCGCCCCCGGGAAAGACGAATTTGTTGGGCATGAAAACAGCCCTGGACCCGCGCTGTCCCATCAGGATGCGCGGCGCGTCGAACCTGTCGCGCAGCACGATCACCGTGGCGGCATTGCGGATCTGGCTTTTGTCGATGGTCATCTGTTCCCCCGGTTCAGCACTGCCGAAAGGGGAGATCAGGCCGAGGTTGCGAAGCCGCCCATGCCCTTGGCCCATTGAAAGCCGATCATGGCCCCCTTCAGTCTGGGCAGAAGGTAGAGCGAGAGGCCGACGCAGCCAACCGCAAAAATCGTGAACAGGGTCAGCGGCTCCGGACGCCAGGTCACAAAGGCCAGATGCAGTGTCGGGGCCATCAGATGGCCGACAAGCAGAATGGTCAGATAGGCCGGCCCGTCATCGGCGCGGTGATGGTGGAATTCCTCGCGGCAGACGGCACAGTCGTGGTTGACCTTGAGATAGCCCTTGAGCAGGGGGCCCGAGCCGCAGTTCGGGCATTTGCCGCGCCATCCCCTGCGCATGGCGGGCCAGCGGGCGCGGTCCTGGTGGTCGGCCGGGGATGTTTCGATGGAGGCGGTGTCGAGGTTCTGTTGCATGAGCTGTTCCTTGGTCTTGCATCTAGATGGAAGCAAGGCGCCTGGAATGGAAGAGCAAAGGCGGGCCTTGCGGCGCTGTGTCGCAAAGCCCGGCGGGGTTGGGACGAAAAAATCCGGCGTTTCGCGACGGAAGTGAGAGTCCGCCCCGTTAGAGGGGGTATCGCGCCGCACGAAGGGGCGCGGGAACAATGGAGAGATCACATGAAACTTCGAGCACAAGTCCAGTTGGTTGCCCTCAGCACATTGATCGCGGTGGCTGCGGTTGCAGGCGCCCAGGCCAGGACCGGCGACCGCGCCGGCATGTTCGGCAAGATTGATGCCGATGGCGATGGCGCCATCACCCGGGAAGAGCTTGCCGCACATGCCGCAGCCCGCTTTGCGGCGGCAGATGCGGACGGTGACGGTTTCCTGACACCGGAAGAGATGACGGCGGCGCGCGATGCGATGCGGCTCGAACGCTCTGCCCGGATGGTCAGGGAACTGGACAAGGATGGCGATGGTGCCCTGAACGCCGAGGAACTTGCCGCAAGGGGCGAAGGCCGCGCAGGCGCGGGGCGGGGCGGCAAATGGCAGGCCCGGATGATGGACCGCATGGATGGCGACAAGGACGGCAAGCTGAGCCTTGAGGAGATGACCGCCCGGCGCGATCCGGCCAGGATGTTCGACAAGCTGGATGCGGATGGTGACGGGGCATTGAGCGCCGAGGAATTTGGCAAGATGCGCGGGCATCACGGCAAGCGGCACCACGGCGACAAGGGCTGAGATGCGGTCCGGGCCTGCTTGCCTGGCGGGCCCGGTCGCGCTACGCCCTGAACCTATGCGTCATTTTCCGCCCGATCCCGCCCCCGATGCGGAGGCCTTGCTGCTGGCGCGCTATGCCGGCGGCGATGCTGCGGCGGCGCGCCTGCTGGCGGTGCAGCTTGCGCCCCGGCTTTTTGCCCATGCGGTCCGGGTTCTGGGCGACGGTCACGAGGCCGAGGATGTGACGCAGGAGGCTTTGCTGCGCCTGTGGAAGATCGCGCCGGACTGGCGGGCGGGCGAGGCGAAGGTCAGCACCTGGTGTTACCGGGTGGTGGCCAACCTGTGCACGGACCGGCTGCGCAAGCGCCGGTCGGTGCCGCTGGACGAGGTGGCCGAGCCCGAAGACCCGCGCCCGGACGTCGCGCAGCAGTTGCAGCAACGCGCAAGGGTCGATGCCTTGCAGGCCGCCTTGCAAAGCCTGCCGGACCGGCAGCGGCAGGCGGTGGTCCTGCGGCATATCGAGGGGCTGGCCAACCCCGAGATCGCGCAGATCCTCGACATCGGGGTCGAGGCGGTCGAAAGCCTGACGGCGCGGGGCAAGCGGGGGCTTGCGGCGGCCCTTGCGGGGCAGAAAGAGGCATTGGGGTATGAAACATGACTAAGTCAGAACATGACGACGACAGAGCGCTGGAGGCGCTTTTTGCCCGGGCGCGGTCACATCCGCCGGAAATGCCGGAGCATCTGCTGGCGCGGGTCCTTGACGATGCCCGGCACCTGCAACCCACCCGCGCCGGAAGCCTCTTTGGCGGATGGTGGCGGATGCTGGGTGGTCTGCCGGGGCTGGGCGGGCTGGTCACGGCGACCTGCGTCGGTTTCTGGCTGGGCGTGGCGCCACCCGACGGGATGCCGGACCTGGCCGATCAGATCCTGGGTCAGCAGGTGGTGATGGATGAAACCGCGCCGGATTTGTCCGGTTTTGGATGGGACAGCGAAGAGGGTTGATGGATGGATAAGACAGGCACAGCTGCAAGGCGCCGGATGCGCTGGGTTCTGATTGCGTCGCTGGCGCTGAACCTGATTTTCGTCGGGTTGATTGCCGGGGCGGCCTATCGCCATGCGGGCGGGCCGGGTGCGGGGGATCATGCCCGTGGGCCGGGCGCGCGCAGCTATGCCACGCCCTATGTCAGGGCGTTGCCGCGCAAGGTGCGGCGCGCAATGTTCCGTGACCTGCGCCGGTCGGGCAGCGGCATGCCCAGCCGGTCGGAGCGGCGGGCGCTTTATGACCGGGTGCTTGCCGCCCTGCGTCAGGAGCCGTTTGACGCCGCAGAGGTGGAGGATGTCCTGCGTGAACAGGGGCGCGTGGCGCTGGCGCTGCAGACCGCTGCGGAAGGCGCATGGCTGGCCGAGGTGTCTTCGATGTCGCCGGAGGAACGGGCCGCCTATGCCGACCGGGTCGCGGCGGAGCTGACGCGCAGGCCGGGCAAACACGGAAAGAAGCCGCGCGAGGGCCGTGAAGCCGAGGATTGACGGCGGAATTCCGGGCAGCTGGCTGATTGTACCGACGTGGGGCGCGCGTGAACGGCCGGGATTTTGCGCTGCTTTTGCAGCCGCAAAGCTGGGACCACGTTTGCCGAATGTTGGGGATCAACCAAAAGATGACATGATCGAGGGTGCGGCCTGATTTTGCCGAACCCTGACCGGTCTCACATCCGGGGCCTGTGTCAGTTGCCAGGCAAAACCGATTTTTGCGTCACATCGCTGAACCGGAGCGCGGCGCTACGACCGAAGGACGGGGCAGGGGCCAGGCGCTCATTCGTGAAAATTGTAGCAAACGGCGGGATTGAGCCCTGAGTGACATGAGGCGTCAGCCGGGTATCGCCCGAACTGGAGGGCGTTCCAGACCTGTATGTGATGGGAAACGTTTCAGCCCGCAGACCGGATCATGGCTTGGCTGACAGTGCAAAATCGCCCTCCGGGGGGAGGTCGGGCGATGCCCGGCTGACGCCGGGCGAAGACGCTTGGGGGTATGCACCGCGCCAATGGCACGACAGCAAAGTCCCGCTTATCTGACCTTCACGCGCGTTGCAGCGAAGGTCCGTAAAGAGCCCATTGCTACCGTATTGGAACCGCATTTTTCCTACTACTGTTCTAAGCAGTGCATCGTATGGTTGGAAACATGGGCAGAATAATTCAAAGATTTGGCATTGACGTTAGATGGTTCGCCTTCTTTCCGCTGATGACTTTTGTCGCAGCTTTGGGCTATTCAGCTTGGATGTTGGGTGATGTTCCCTTCGGCAACGACTTCATTATTAGGCTCGTTTCCGGGGCTGGATTCATGTTTGCAGCAGCGCTTATCTCCAGTCCAGTAACAGCATCGACAGCCGCTTTCTGTTGGGCAATTGTCTGGCTTGTACTGCAGCGGCTTTGGGTGCCTGAACTACCACGCGCCTTCATGGCTGGTGCGTTTGCCGGTTTGGGAACCATCATGCCCGTTGTCTATATGTTCAGCGGCGACAGTATTCACTATGAAGCTTATCAGAGAAATTTGATCATTCCGCTACTTTGGTGTGTGCCTTCGTCGGGCGCATTCTCAGCCGTTGTCATCTTTGGGTATGGAATTCTTAAAGCTGCAGCGCATAAGACGAGGTCGTGACCTAAGTGGTTAAATTGAACGGCAGTTTCGTCCGCTCACCTGACCTTGCCCCATACCACGCCCAAAGTCTGGTCCGGGTCAGAAATGCCTGGCATTCGTGCCGGAATTGCCTGGCACGGCCCACTGACAAGATTCAGAAAATTCGCAGTCAGGGGTCGGAGTTGATGGCGACGGGTGCACAAATGGGCCACCTGGGCTCAGGCCCGGGCCGCCGCTTCCGCTTTCCGTTTGCAACCCGCCGCAAATGCCTTAGGCAGAACCAAAGCCGAAGGAGCGCCCATGAAATTTGACGACAGCACCGAAGTACTGGCCACCGTGCAGGCCTCTGCCGGGCGGCGCGCCATGGGGATCTGCTGCCTGGGGCTGCTGGGCCTCCTGCTGATCTACATGGCTTTCATGCGTGCGCCGGCCCTGCACTGGCAGCTGTTTCTCATCCTTGTCGGCGCGGGGTCGCTGTGGGTTGCGGATGCCATGCGGCGCGCCACTGCAAGCAAGCTGGAGCTGACGCCGCTGGTCCTGCGCGATGCGGATGGCACCGTGATTGCCCGGGTCGATCAGATCACCGGGATCGACCGGGGATTCTTTGCCTTCAAACCGTCCAATGGCTTCCTGCTCAAACTGGGCGAGGGCGGGGCCCGCCACTGGCGGCCCGGGCTGTGGTGGCGCATGGGCCGCCGGGTCGGGATTGGCGGTATGACACCGGGCAGCCAGACCAAGTTCATGGCAGATGTGCTGGCCGCCCTGCTGGCACAAAAGGACCCGCAGGACTGAGGGTCCGGCGGGTCTGATGTAGCGCTGCGGCGCGGGGCCTATGGCCTTTCAGTTCAAGTTGTATCGCCGATACGTGTCGCGCCTTCGGCGTTCCCGGGACATTCCTGTCACAGGATGATTCAGTATAGGGTCGGGCGCCTTAGTTGCAGTATTCCCAGCAGACGCGGGGCGCATAGCGCGGGCGCGTGAAGACGAAGTTCTGGATCTCGCGCTCTTCCAGGCCAGTGGCGAAGGGCGGTACGTAATCGCTCCAGGTTTCGACCAGCAGGACACGTTCATTGTCCGGCATCACCGGCAGGCGGTTGTGCCAGTTCTGCACTTCGGCGTTGGTCAATGCAACAGCATTGCCGCGCGTCTGGGACCAGTCGGTGCGGTAGCTGTTGTTGTCCTCGTCGAACCAGATCGAAGTGACCCGCATCGCGGATTTGCCTTCGCTGAGGGAAAGGTACTCGAACAGGTTGTGCACACCGTCAAGGTAATCGTCATCCAGCGGCAGTGTCTCGCGGGAAATCGCGTCGCCCACGGTGAAAGCCGCCTTCTGGTTGATCCCGTACATGCGGAATGCATCAAAGATCGAGAATGCGGCAAGGAAGGCCCAGAACATCACCGGCAGGACGATCATCGCCTCGATGGAGATCGACCCGTCCTGCTTGCGCAGGAAATCGCAACGCAGCAGGGCGTTCAGACGGAATTTGAGCAAGGTGGCGCGCATCATTTCGGCTCCTGTACAAAGGCGGAAACCGCGATCAGCCGGGCCCGTCCGCTGCCGTCTGTCTCAAGCTCCTTGCCCAGGCCGGTGGTGGCGAAGACAGGCTTGAACTTCACGCAGGCCCGCAGGATCATGATCTCGTGTTCGCGGCCCAGTATGAACCCCCGGACCGGAGTGGCCGGTGCAGAGGTGTCCACGCAGTCCGGCGTCTGGTCAAAGGTGGCGAAGGCGCGGGGCAGCAGCGGGATCATCTCCAGCCGCAGCGTGCTGTCGCAATCCTCGATGAAGCCCGCATTGGCGCAGACGATCTGCTTGATCTGGTTGTGCGCGATCGGTGTGTTCGTGCTCAGCCGGATATAGCGGACGGCGATGTCCACACCCCGGTCGAGATACATCTGGCGCATGGAATAGAGGCCCATTTCGACCGCCATCATGAAGGCACCGAACAGGATTGGCACCAGGATGCAAAACTCGATCAGGAAGATCCCGCCCTCTTCGTCCCGGCGGAACCGGAACAGGCGTCTGAAGAAGGGCGTCTTCATTGTGTGAGCCTCAGCTGGTTGATCTGGCGTGCGATGGCTTCAAAGGCATCCTCGATCTCCACGCCTTCCACCCGGAAGAAGTGGCTGGGCGAGGAGGCGCAGTCGCGCATTACATTGGCACCGTGGTCGGTCACTTCGAACCCGATGGACCAGACAACGATCTTTGCGTCCTTGGCCGCGCCGCAGATTTTGCTGAGAAGCAAATCGCCCTGGTAATCGGAGTACTTCTGGGTGCGGAAGTTTTGGCGGTAGTAGTAGCTGACGTAGCGATTGACGTACCAGCCGAGGTTGTAGCGGGACCAGTGCACGATTTCGGAGTCCGAATTGTAGTACCAGCTTGGGATGCGGTAGGTCGTGACGTTCTGGCCATCCGTCATGAGGATCACGGTTTTCAGGGTTTCCGGATCGTCATAGCTTGCGGGACGGGACGAGAAGGCCGGATCGGTCAGCCCGGCGCTGGCCATGCTCTGGTTGATCGGGCGGAAAGAGGGGTCAAGCAGCGCGGTGCCCCATTTCATGCCAAGGAAGATAGAGGTGTTGGCACGGGGTTCAAGCTGGTCGATCTGTGCCTTCAGGGCGCTTGCGTTCTGGCTCAGCGGCTGGATCCGCTCAAAGTCATAGCGCGGACAGACCGTTTCGCTCATCTGGTTCCAGCCCGGATCGTGGTTCTGAAAGTGCTGCATGTGGCTGTAGTGGCTGCCCGATGCATGGAGGAAGGTCTCGTCGAAGTCCGAGTCGGGAAATTCAACGCAATGTGAATAATTGTGGACAGGTTGCACGCCCATCCGATCAAAGATCTCGGGGCCGGCATTCACATGGGCCGAGTAGGGCACGACGGAAACGGAGATCAGATCTTCCGTCTCGTCCCGGATTACGGTGTCGACAAAGACCTTGGCCGCGTTCCGCATGTTCTGGATCTTGTTGTTGGATCCCATCGACCCGGAGATGTCCAGGACCATCGAGATCTCTACTTTTGCGACTTTCTCTTCCGCCTTGGAGCGGGCGGGGACCGACAGGTCGTCAACCCCGAGGGTGTTCATGAACTGCGTCTTGATCGTATTGGTGGCATCCACCGTCACGGTGCGGTAGTTCAGGCCCTCGTCGACATTCACCGCCGAGACGTATTCGGCCATGCCGGATTTGGCGAAGTAATCCCGTACCACCGCTTCGGGGTCCAGGGTCTGGTCCAGGTCGGCGGCCGCCAGAACGGCGCGGTCCGACACGGCCTGAAGGCGCGTGCGTTCCATTTCGTGGCGCATCATGTCCACACCGATTCCGCAGATCGTCATCATGATCAGGATCATGAAGCAGGCGAAGATGGTGATGGAGCCGTCTTCCGACTTTGAGAAATGGCGGGAGAGTGCCAACAGGTCCCCGGCTGTCAGGCGATTTTCACGTTTACAACGTTTCATATTTGTTAACCTTTCCTACCGAGACACTTTTTGCATGCCGGATTTCGGGCAGTCTTTGCCGTTGGTCCCTTGTGATCGGGCAACATGGCGTAAATTGGGCGGAAAAGTGCCTAAAAACCGCGTTTTATCTGCGTTTTTAGCGCCAATTTCAGGTTTCCGGGGTGGTTGTTTCGAAACTGTAAACTTTAGCCCTCCTATGCTCGGGAATCGAAAATCCTGCCCGGGATTCGGGCGGATGTGCTCAATCTGGTCGCACTTTGAAAAAACCCGCCTTAGGGTGGGTTTGCCGGGATGCGGCCCGATGAGTCGCTCCTGAGGCCGGACCGAAATGACTGGAGAAGACGATGACCCCATCCAATGAGCCGAGCTTTCGCGAAAGCGTCGATCTGATGTACACCCGCGCAGTCGCGCTGATGGACCTGTCACCGGGGCTGGAGGAGAAGATCAGGGTCTGCAACGCGACCTATACCGTCCGCTTCGGCGTGCGGCTGCGGGGCAAGATCCATACGTTCACCGGCTACCGCTCCGTTCATTCGGAACATATGGAGCCGGTCAAGGGCGGCATCCGCTATGCGCCGGGCGTCAACCAGGACGAGGTCGAGGCGCTGGCGGCGCTGATGACCTATAAATGCGCGCTGGTCGAGGCGCCCTTTGGCGGATCGAAGGGCGGGCTGTGCATCGACCCGCGCGATTACGACGAACACGAGCTGGAACTGATCACGCGCCGCTTTGCCTATGAGCTGATCAAGCGCGATCTGATCAACCCGGCACAGAACGTGCCCGCCCCCGACATGGGCACGGGCGAGCGTGAGATGGCCTGGATCGCGGATCAGTACAAGCGCATGAACACCACCGATATCAACGGCGTGGCCTGTGTGACCGGCAAGCCGACCCATGCGGGCGGTATCCAGGGCCGGACAGAGGCCACCGGGCGGGGCGTGCAATATGCCCTGCATGCGTTCTTCCGCGATCCCAAGGGGATGGAACTGGCCGGTCTGACCGGCGAGCTGGATGGCAAGCGGCTGGTGGTACAGGGTCTGGGCAATGTGGGCTACCACGCCGCCAAGTTCCTGAGCGAGGAAGACGGCTGTCTGGTGACCGCGATCATCGAACGCGACGGCGCGCTGTTCGACGACAAGGGGCTGGATGTGGAGCAGGTGCATCAGTGGATCGTCAAGCACGGCACCATCAAGGGCTATCCCAAAGCGCCGCTTGAACCGGATGGTGCCAAGCTGCTGGAGGCGGAATGCGACGTGCTGATCCCGGCGGCGCTGGAAGGGGTGATCAACCTGTCCAACGCGGACCGGATCAAGGCCCCGCTGATCGTGGAGGCCGCGAACGGCCCGGTCACCGCGGGCGCGGATGAGATCCTGCGCAAGAAGGGGACGGTCATCATTCCCGACATGTATGCCAACGCGGGCGGTGTGACGGTCTCTTATTTCGAATGGGTCAAGAACCTCAGCCACATCCGCTTTGGCCGGATGCAGCGCCGCCAGGAGGAAGCGCGCCACCAGCTGGTCGTGGACGAGCTGGAGCGGCTGAGTGCGGACAGCGGGATCGGCTGGCAGTTGAGCCCGAATTTCAAGGACAAGTACCTGCGCGGCGCGGGTGAGCTTGAGCTGGTCCGTTCCGGTCTCGATGACACGATGCAGACCGCCTATCAGTCCATGGCCGAGGTCTGGCACGGCCGCAACGATGTGGATGACCTGCGCACGGCGGCCTATATCTGTGCAATCGGCAAGGTTGCGGCCAGCTACCGGGCAAAGGGCATCTGACAGCCGCATGCGCCCTGTGGCGACCATATGGCCGGTAAATTGGCGATATGGTCGCCCATGATAAACTTTCTGTCGAAAAGCACCGTGCATCTGGCCGGCGGGCATTGCACCTCTGGGCGGGACTTGGTTCACTTGGTCCAGTCGAGGGGAGTTTCGAATGCGGTTTTCAGGGTGGCGCGTGCTGCGCGAAGGGCTGACCGGCAACAAGGGCTGGACGCAGCATTGGCGCGATCCGGAACCGAAGCCGGAATATGATGCCGTGATCATCGGCGGCGGCGGGCATGGGTTGTCCACCGCCTATTACCTGGCCAGGAACCACGGCATGACCAATATCGCGGTGCTCGAAAAGGGCTACCTCGGTGGAGGCAACGTGGGGCGCAACACGACAATCGTGCGCGCCAATTACTTTCTGCAGGGCAATTCGGAGTTCTATTCCCACTCGCTGAAGCTGTGGGAAGGGATGGAGAAAGACCTGAACTACAACGCGATGCATTCGCAGCGCGGGCTGATCAACCTGTTTCATTCCGACGGCCAGCGCGATGCCTTTGCCCGGCGCGGCAATGCGATGATCAACCAGGGCGACGACGCGGTGCTGCTGGACCGTGAGGGGGTGCGCCGGTATCTGCCCTATCTCGACTTCGACAATGGCCGCTTCCCGATCTACGGCGGGCTGCTGCATCCGCGTGGCGGCACCGCGCGGCATGATGCGGTGGCCTGGGGCTATGCGCGCGGCGCGGACCAGCGCGGTGTGGACCTGATCCAGCAATGCGAAGTGACCGGCATCGACATCGAAAACGGCAAGGTGCGCGGGGTGCAGACCACCCGCGGCCCGATCCGGGCCAGGAAGGTCGGCATCGTGGTGGCGGGCCGCTCGGGCCAGGTGGCCGCCATGGCCGGCATGCGCCTGCCGATCGAAAGCCACATCCTGCAGGCCTTCGTCAGCGAGGGCGTGAAACCGGTGATCGACCATGTGGTCAGCTTTGGCATGGGGCACTTCTATATCAGCCAGTCCGACAAGGGCGGGCTGGTCTTTGGCGGCGATCTGGATTTCTACGCCTCCTACGCGCAGCGCGGCAACATGCCGATGATGGAACATGTGATGGAGGCCGGCATGACCCTGATGCCGATGATCGGCAAGGCCAGGGTGCTGCGCAGCTGGGGCGGGATCATGGACATGACACCCGATGGCAGCCCGATCATCGACAAGACCGATACCGAGGGTTTGTTCATTGACTGCGGCTGGTGTTACGGCGGCTTCAAGGCGGTGCCGGGGTCGGGCTTTTCCTTTGCCCATCTGATGGCGACGGGGGAACATCACGCCCCGGCGGCGAAGTTCCGGCTGGACCGGTTCCGCACCGGCAGGGGGCTGATGGACGAGGAGGGCACCGGTGCGCAGCATAACCTTCACTGAGCCCCAAGCCGGCCGCGCGCCTGTGGCGGGCGTCGTGGTGTGTATTTCGGGAACAATGAAACGGGGTGTTGGCGCCCTGTCGGAGAGGACCACATGAGGATCGACTGCCCCCTATGCGGATCGCGCGACCGGCGCGAATTCTATTATCAGGGCGCTGCGG
Organism: Sulfitobacter sp. G21635-S1; assembly: GCF_027213915.1. NCBI lineage: Bacteria > Pseudomonadati > Pseudomonadota > Alphaproteobacteria > Rhodobacterales > Roseobacteraceae > Sulfitobacter > Sulfitobacter sp. G21635-S1. Next base: position 56,943 of record NZ_JAPWGV010000017.1, on the reverse strand, counting down.
TGGCTTTGGCGCGGCCGGCGCCGGATGCCGGTGAGGCCGCCTGGGACGATTACCTGCATCTGCGCGACAATCCGGCGGGGCAGACCCGCGAGCTGTGGCATCACGAGGGCGGCTGTTCGGCCTGGCTGGTGGTGACGCGGGACACGGTCAGCCATGCGATCTCCCGGGTGGTGCTGGCCACCGACGCTGAGGAGGCCGGGGCATGAGGATCGCGGGCAAGGGTCTGATCGACCGCAGCAAAGCTGTCACTTTCCGGTTCGACGGGCGGTCTTACCAGGGGTTCCAGGGCGATACCGTCGCCTCCGCGCTTCTGGCCAATGGTCAAAAGCTGATGGGGCGGTCGTTCAAGTATCACCGTCCGCGCGGCGTGCTGACCGCAGGTTCGGAGGAGCCGAACGCGCTGGTCACGGTCGGCAGGGGCGCAGAGGCGGATCCCAATGTGCGTGCAACCGTGCAGGAGATTTACGACGGGCTGGAGGTGCGCAGCCAGAATGCCTGGCCCTCGCTGGATTTCGACGTGATGGCGGTGAACGACCTGGCCGCGCCCTTTCTGGGGGCGGGGTTCTATTACAAGACCTTCATGTGGCCCGCGAAGTTCTGGGAAGCGGTCTATGAGCCGATCATCCGGCGCGCTGCCGGTCTGGGGGCGCTCAGCGGCAAGCATGATCAGGACCGCTACGAACGCGCCTATGCCTTCTGCGATCTGCTGGTGATCGGGGGTGGCCCCACGGGATTGATGGCGGCGCTGACGGCGGCACGGGCCGGGGCGGATGTGATCCTGGCCGATGAGGATGCGCGGATGGGCGGGCGGCTGAATGCCGAGACCGGGGTCATCGGCCATCAGCCGGGCCATGCCTGGGCGGCGGATGTGGTGGCAGAGCTTGCGGCCATGCCGAATGTGCGGCTGATGACGCGCACCACCGTGACCGGGGCCTATGACGGCGGCATGTATGGCGCGCTGGAGCGGGTGAACCACCATGGCGTGCGTCGCGCGAACCTGCCGCTGGAGACCTTCTGGCGCATTCATGCGCGCCGCGCCATCCTGGCGGCCGGGGCGCTGGAACGGCCGGTTGCCTTCCAGAACAACGACCGGCCCGGCGTGATGACAGCCGGGGCGGTGCGGACCTATCTGAACCGCTGGGGGGTGAGCCCCGGCAAACATGTGACGGTATTCGGCAACAACGACGATGCCCATCGCACTGCGCGCGATCTGGCGGCGGCGGGGGTCCATGTGGCGGCGCTGATCGACAGCCGCGCCGATGTGACGGTCGAGGGGGCGGATTTCCCGGTCCATACCGGTGCGCAGGTCTGCAATGCGGCGGGCCGCAAGGAGCTGGAGGCGATCACCATCCGGACCGCCTCGGGCGAACAGGCGATCCAGACCGATTGCCTGGCGATGTCGGGGGGCTGGAACCCCACGGTGCATCTGACCTGCCACATGAACGGGCGGCCCCGGTGGGACGCCGGTATTCAGGCATTTGTGCCGAGGCCCGATGCGGTGCCGGGGATGGTTGCGGCAGGGGCCTGCAACGGTGTTTTCCCGACCCGGGCCTGCCTGCAGGCCGGGGTTGATGCGGCGGCAGAAGTGGTCGCCGCGCTGGGCATGAAGGCGGGTGCCATGGAGGTGCCCCGGGCAGAGGATGACGCCTATGCGATGGAGCCGCTTTGGGCGGTGCCGGGCAAGGGGCGGGCCTGGCTCGATTTCCAGAACGATGTTTCGGTCAAGGATGTGAAACAGGCGGCGGTGGAGAACTTCCGCTCGGTCGAACATATGAAGCGTTACACGACGCAGGGCATGGCGACGGATCAGGGCAAGAATTCCAACGTGGCCGCGCTGGCGATCCTGGCGGATGCCACCGGGCGGGGCATTCCGGAGACCGGAACCACCACCTTCCGCCCGCCCTATGTGCCGGTGGCGATTGCCGCGATGGGGGCAGGGGCGCAGGGCAAGGGGTTTGCGCCGCAGCGTTTCACCACCTCGCACCAGGCGTCAATCGCGATGGGGGCGCCGATGATCGAAGCGGGGCTTTGGTATCGGCCCAGCTATTTCCCCAGGACGGGGGAAAGCGGCTGGCGACAATCCTGTGACCGGGAAGTGGGTCATGTGCGCAAGGCGGTGGGGGTTTGCGATGTCTCCACCCTGGGCAAGATCGACATTCAGGGGCCGGATGCGGCGAAGCTGCTGGATTTCGTCTATACCAACATGTTTTCGACGCTGCCGGTCGGGCGGGTGCGCTATGGTCTGATGCTGCGCGAGGATGGCCATGTGATGGACGATGGCACCACCGCGCGGCTGGGGGAGACGCATTATGTGATGACCACCACCACGGCAGCGGCGGGGCAGGTGATGCGGCATCTGGACTTCGTGAGCCAGTGTCTGCACCCCGAATGGCAGGTTGCCTTTGCCTCGGTCACCGAACAATGGGCGCAGTTTGCCGTGGCCGGGCCAAAGTCGCGCGAGCTGCTGAATGGCCTGCTGGGTGCCGAAATCGACGGCGAAAGCTGGCCCTTCATGGCCTGCGGTGCGGTGGAGGTCTGCGGGGTGCAGGGGCGGCTCTTCCGGATCTCATTTTCGGGCGAACATGCCTATGAGGTGGCGGTGCCTGCGCGCTTCGGGGCCAGCCTGTTTGACCTGCTGGTCAGCCGCGCCGAGGCGCTGGGCGGCGGTGCCTATGGGATGGAGGCGCTGAACGTGCTCAGGATCGAAAAGGGCTTCATCACCCATGCCGAGATTCACGGGCGCACAACCGCCTTTGACATCGGCATGGGGCGGATGGTCTCGGCCAGGAAGGATTGCATCGGCAAGACCCTGGCGGCGCGGCCCGGTCTGGTGGAGGAGACGCGTGAACAGCTTGTGGGGCTGAAACCTGTGGGCGCGGTCCGGCAGATCAGCGCGGGCGCGCATCTGTTCGACGCGGGCGCAGAGGCGGTGCGCGAGAACGATCAGGGCTATATCACCTCGGTCGGGTTCTCGCCCGATCTGGGGCATATGATCGGGCTTGGTTTCGTCAGGCGCGGCATGGCCCGCGAGGGCGAGGTGATCCGCATGGTGGATCATCTGCGCGGGCTGGAGGCGGATGTCGAGATCTGCCATCCGGTGTTTCTGGATCGTGAAGGGGAGCGGGTGCGTGGTTGAACTGACAGCGAAAACCCCCTGTGACGGGCTGCTGCCGCTGACCATCGGGGATGCGGAGCTGGTGGAAGTGGCGGCCGGGGCGCTGACCTCTCTTGCGCCTCTGGGCGATGCGGCGGGCTTGGGTGCGGCTTTGGAAAAGGCCCATGGGCTGCGCTGGCCCGGCCCCCTGCGCGCGACCGGCAAGCAGGGCGCGCGTTGCATCTGGTTCGGACGCGGCGAGGCTCTGCTGATGGGTCCGGTGCCCGATCCGGCACTTGCCGATCATGGCGCCGTTGTGGATCAATCCGATGCCTGGGCCGTGGTGCAGCTGAAGGGGCCTGCCGCCGTGGATGTGCTGGCGCGGCTGGTTCCGGTGGACCTGCGCGAAGCATCGTTCAAGCGCGGGCACAGCCTGCGCACACAGCTTTACCACATGTCCGCGTCGATCACGAAAACCGGGGCGGACAGCTTCATGATCCTTGTCTTTCGGTCGATGGCAGCCACATTGGTGCATGATATGAAAACAGCGATGGAAGCTGTGGCCGCGCGCGGTTAAGGCGGTGTCAGCACATGAGTGGAGTGACCCAATGGTAAAGTATTTCGTGGTTTCGGCGGTTGTTGCAGCGTTTTGCGGCCCGGCAATGGCAGCCAGCAAGAAGGAAACCGATTGCGGGCATCAGGCGGCTGTGGTTGCCGCCGTTCAGCAGGCGCGGATCGACCGGATCGGCGAACGCAAGGTGCCTGCGCATGTGGCCGCCAAGGCGACATGGCCGGACCGCTACAACACCGCGATCACGCTGGTGACCCCCTGGGTCTACGAGATGAAGATGCGAGACGTGAAATCCCAGGACCTGTCTGCGGCCTGGAAAGAGATGTGCCTGTCACAGTGACCCTCGACCGGGCGGCCTGACCGGGCTGCCGGAACACCAACCTGTTGATGTGCTGACGCGGCACCCGCTGGACGATGGCGGGCGCGGGGCGTAAGATATGGTATGAGCCTGCCACCCGGATTCCTGGACGAATTGCGCAGCCGAGCGAGCCTGTCTCAGGTCGTCGGCCGCAAAGTCATGTGGGATCAGCGCAAGTCCAATCAGGGCAAGGGCGACATGTGGGCGCCTTGCCCCTTCCATCAGGAAAAATCCGCCAGCTTCCATGTCGATGACCGCAAGGGATTCTATTACTGCTTTGGCTGTCACGCCAAGGGGGATGCGATCTCATTCGTGCGCGAGACGGAGAATGTCGGCTTCATGGAGGCGGTGGAGATCCTTGCGCGCGAGGCGGGCATGCCGATGCCCGCACGTGACCCCAGGGCCGCCGAGAAGGCGGACAAGCGCAGCGATCTGGCCGAGGTGATGGAACTGGCGGTGCGCTGGTTCCGCCTGCAACTGCAGACCGGGGCGGCGGCGGAGGCGCGGGCCTATCTGGCGCGGCGGGGGCTGGAGGAAAAGGCGCTCGACCATTGGGAAATCGGCTTTGCGCCGGACAGCTGGCAGGGGTTGTGGGACGCGCTGACCGGCAAGGGCGTGTCGGAGCAGATGATCCTGGATGCGGGGCTGGCCAAGCCTTCGTCCAAGGGCGGCAAACCCTATGACACCTTTCGCGGGCGGATCATGTTCCCGATCCGCGATGCGCGGGGGCGGGCGATTGCCTTTGGTGGCCGGGCGATGGACCCGAACGACAATGCCAAATACCTCAATTCGCCCGAGACCGAATTGTTCGACAAGGGCCGCAGCCTTTACAACGTGCGCGACGCGCGCACGGCGGCGGGCAAGGGGCAACCGCTGCTGGTGGCCGAAGGTTATATGGATGTGATTGCCCTGCATGGTGCGGGCTTCGAGGCGGCGGTGGCCCCCCTGGGCACGGCGATCACCGAAAACCAGTTGCAGATGCTCTGGCGGATCGACCCCGAACCGATCATCACGCTGGATGGCGACACCGCGGGCCAGCGCGCCGCGCTGCGCCTGATCGACCTTGCGCTGCCCCTGCTTGAGGCGGGCCAGTCGCTTCGCTTTGCCATGATGCCAGAGGGGCAGGACCCGGACGATCTGCTGAAATCGGCGGGACCGGGGGCTTTTCAGAAGCTGATAGATCAGGCCATCCCGATGGTGCGGTTGCTGTGGCAGCGCGAAACCGAAGGCCGGGTGTTCGACAGCCCCGAACGCAAGGCGGCGCTGGACAAATCCCTGCGCGAGAAGATCAAGCTGATCCGGGATCCGTCGATCCGCAGCCACTATGGCCAGGAGATCAAGGATCTGCGCTGGCAGCTGTTCCGCCCGGGCCCCGGCGCGCGAACCGGCTCTGCCAACCGGGGGGCGCGGCCTGGCGGCAAGTGGCAGGCCCCGCCGCTGGCCCCTTTGCCCAGCACCAAGGCCTCGGTGCTGGCGGGAGGCGACAACCATGTGACCCATCACCTGCGCGAGGCGGTGATCCTGGCCGCCGTGCTGGGCTGCCCGGAGATTGCCGAGGATTTTGAAAGCGGCCTGGAAAGCATGGCCTGTCAGGACCGCACCCATGCGGTGATCCGCGACATGATTCTGCGCCATGCGCCGCAGGGCGCGGCAGTGTTGCGCGAAAAAATTTCCAGCGTGCTGGGGCCGGATGCCCTTGAAAACCTGACCGCACAGCGCCATGTCGCGATCACCCCCTGTATCCGCAACCCGGGCAACACCGAGATGGCCACCATGACCGTGGCCGAGGAACTGGCCAAGCTGGAGGCGGCGCGGGGGCTGAGCGCGGAAATTGCCGAGGCCGAGGAAGACATGGCAGGCACCGCCGACGAAGGGCTGACCTGGCGGTTGAGCGAGGCTGTGCGCAGCGCGGATCAGGCCACGAGGTCGGGGCAGGAAGACAAGGCGGAATATGAGGTGGGCGAGAATGGCGCACGCATGTCCCGCGATGAACGCAGCGCGCTGGACGCGCTGCTTGAGAACATTACCTATGAAAAACCCAAGGGCCGCAGTTGAAAAGTGACCTTTTCGCAGGCTCTTGGGGAAAAAGCAGTACAACGGGTTTAAGAATCACCGCAAACCCCGCATGATTCGCGACAACCGAATCACCACACTGATTCGCGCAACCGCGCTGGAGGACGTTCATGGCCGCTAAGGACACCAACGAAGATACCAAACGGGACGACTCCGACAGCGGTCATTCGCTGGATATGAGCCAGGCCGCCGTCAAGAAGATGATCTCCGAGGCGCGGGAACGGGGCTATATCACCTATGACCAGCTGAACACCGTTCTGCCCCCTGATCAGGTCTCTTCCGAACAGATCGAGGATGTGATGTCGATGCTCTCCGAAATGGGCATCAACGTCATCGAGGATGAAGACGCCGAGGAGGAAGACGCCAAGGGGTCCACCGAACTGGCCACCACCGACAGCGCCAAGGAAGTTGCGCTGTCCTCCGGCACCGCCGAGAAACTGGACCGCACCGATGACCCGGTGCGCATGTACCTGCGTGAGATGGGCAGCGTCGAACTGCTGTCCCGCGAGGGCGAAATCGCCATCGCCAAGCGGATCGAGGCCGGCCGCAACACGATGATTGCGGGCCTGTGTGAAAGCCCGCTGACCTTTCAGGCGATCACCATCTGGCGCGACGAGCTGCTGTCCGAGGACATCCTGCTGCGCGATGTGATCGACCTTGAGGCGACATTCGGCAACCAGCTGGGCGACGAGGAGGTAACCGCGCCCGTGGTGGCCCCCGGGGGTGCTGCGGACTCCAAGTCGGACGACGACAAGCAGGAACTGGACGCAGACGGCAACCCGATTGCCAGCGATGACGACGATGACGAGGACGAACAGGCCAACATGAGCCTGGCGGCCATGGAAGCGGCGCTGAAACCGCAGGTCCTGGAAGCGCTGGACATCATCGCCGACGATTACGCCAAGCTGAGCGAAATGCAGGACAGCCGGATTTCTGCCACGCTGAACGAGGATGGATCGTTCTCCAGCAAGCAGGAAGACAAATATCAGAAACTGCGGTCCGAGATCGTGTTGCTGGTCAACGAGCTGCATCTGCACAACAACCGTATCGAGGCGCTGATCGACCAGCTTTACGGCATCAACCGCCGGATCATGCAGATCGACTCCGCCATGGTCAAACTCGCCGACCAGGCCCGCATCAACCGCAAGGAATTTGTCGACGCCTATCGCGGCTACGAGCTGGATCCCAACTGGATGGAGCGGATGGCCGACAAATCCGGTCGCGGCTGGCAGATGTTCATCGAACGCTCTGCCGACAAGGTCGAAGAGCTGCGCGCCGACATGGCACAGGTCGGTCAATATGTGGGTCTCGACATCTCTGAATTCCGCCGCATCGTGCAGCAGGTTCAGAAGGGCGAGAAAGAAGCCCGTCAGGCCAAGAAGGAAATGGTAGAGGCGAACCTGCGTCTGGTGATCTCGATTGCCAAGAAATACACCAACCGCGGGCTGCAGTTCCTTGATCTCATTCAGGAAGGCAACATCGGCCTGATGAAGGCGGTGGACAAGTTCGAATACCGCCGCGGCTACAAGTTCTCCACCTATGCGACATGGTGGATCCGGCAGGCGATCACCCGATCCATCGCGGATCAGGCGCGCACCATCCGGATCCCGGTCCACATGATCGAGACGATCAACAAGCTGGTGCGCACCGGCCGTCAGATGCTGCATGAAATCGGCCGCGAGCCGACACCGGAAGAACTGGCCGAAAAGCTGCAAATGCCGCTGGAGAAGGTCCGCAAGGTGATGAAGATCGCCAAGGAGCCGATCTCCCTTGAAACGCCCATCGGCGACGAGGAAGACAGCCAGCTTGGCGATTTCATCGAGGACAAGAATGCGGTGCTGCCCCTCGACAGCGCCATTCAGGAGAACCTCAAGGAAACCACGACCCGCGTTCTGGCCTCGCTCACCCCGCGCGAGGAACGGGTGCTGCGGATGCGCTTTGGCATCGGCATGAACACCGATCACACGCTGGAAGAGGTCGGCCAGCAGTTCAGCGTGACCCGCGAACGTATCCGTCAGATCGAAGCCAAGGCGCTGCGCAAGCTCAAGCACCCGAGCCGGAGCCGGAAGCTGCGGTCGTTCCTCGACCAATAGGCAGGCATTGACCCGAAAGGGTAGTGTCAGAGATACAAAGGACCGGCGCTGTGCCGGTCCTTTTCGTTTTGACGCAGGGCGTTACCGGGCTGCCAGTGCTGCCCTGATCGCATCCTTCAGCGGCGTTGCGGGCCGCCCGATCAGGGTTTCAAGGTCCGTGCTGTCAGTCTCTAGCGCGCCTTTGGCCGCCTGGGCGTCGCTGTCCGCCAGCACGCCTGCGAAACCTTCCGGCAGCCCGGCCGCGACCAGCGCCTGGGCGAAGGCTTCCTGCGGCATGTCCACGTAGGCGACCTTGCTCCCGGCCTCCGCGCTTAAGGCCTTAGCGAATTCTGACAGGGTAAACGCGGGCTGACCTGCCAGTTCATAGATCTTTCCGGCGGCGTCGTCGCTCAGCAGCGCGACAGCGGCGGCTTCGGCGTAATCGTTGCGGGTGGCGGTCGTGAACCTGCCGTCACCGGCAGCACCGAAATGCTGACCCAGCTTCAGGTCGCTGTCCAGCGCGCCCAGCAGGTTCTCCGTGTACCAGCCATTGCGCAACAGCGTGACGGGCAGGCCGGAACTGCGCAGCGCGGCTTCGGTCTCCTTGTGCTCGTGGGCAAGGATCATCGGCGAGCTGTCAGCCCGCAGGATGGAGGTATAGGCGATCAGGCCGACATCTGCGTCCCTGGCGGCGTCGATCACGTTCTGATGCTGGGCGACGCGTTGACCCACCGCGCTGGAGGAGATCAGCAAGACCTTGTGAACCCCCGCCATCGCGCTGCGCAGGCTGGCGGGATCGGTGTAATCCCCGATCCTGGGCTCAACGCCCCGGGCCCTGAGGGCGGCGGCATCCTCTTCCTTGCGCACAAGGCCCGCGATGGTGGCCTCCGGGGCCAGACGTTGCAGATGATCAAACACGAGCTGGCCCAGCTGGCCGCTCGCGCCGGTGACAAGAATGCTGTTCGAAGACATTTGATTTTCCTTTCGTTCCGAATCGAGTGTAAGTCTCATTTAGAGACCGCCAAGCCATCCCGAAAGGAGGCATCTTCATGTCACAAGGTAACACCGAAGGAACCGCGACCCGGCAAGACCCTGCGTCGCTGAGCGCGCTGCACCCCTCTCCCGACGGGGTCTGCCCGGTGCGCGACCTGCTTGACCATATCGCAGCGAAATGGACGACCCTCGTGCTTCTGGCGCTGGAGCAGGAGCCTCGCCGCTTCAACACCCTGCTGCGGATGCTGCCGGATATTTCGCGGCGGATGCTGACCCAAAGCCTGCGCGACCTAGAGCGCGGCGGGTTCATCGACCGGACCGTGTTCCCGACCAAGCCACCGGCCGTTCAATACGCTCTGACCCCGATGGGCCATTCGCTTATGGGACCGATCCGGTCGCTGATCGGCTGGGCCGAGGCCAATGAAACCGCCCTCAACGCGGCCCGCGCCCGTTACGATGCGGCGCAGGCATGATTGGACGGGTTTCACAGCTTGATGCGGCATTGCAGGCCAAGCTGGAGCAGCGCGACCTGATCGTATTTGATGGCGAATGTGTTTTGTGCTCCGGCTTCTTTCGTTTCATGCTGCGTCGCGATCATTCCCGGCGCTTTGCCTTTGCCACGGCGCAATCGCCCTTGGGGCAATCGCTCTATCAGGCATTGGGGCTGCCGACAGATGATTTTGAGACAAACCTCGTGGTGACGGAAGGGCGGATCCATGGACATCTTGATGCATTCGCGGCAGCGATGGGGGCATCGGGCTGGCCCTGGCGGCTGCTTGGCGGCGTGAAATTCCTGCCACGGTCCATCAAGATGCCGCTCTACCGGCTGATCGCGCGCAACCGGTTCCGCATCTTCGGCCGCTACGATCAATGCATGATCCCGGATGCCCCGCTGCGCGCCCGTTTCGCGCCGGATGGGTTTTGAGGTCGGCTTTTGTCCGGGTCATTCCCGGATCCGGCTTGTGGTCGGCGACCGGGGGGCGCAAAAGGTGACACAGCTGTGATTAGACTTGCCCCCAGTTCAGCCTATTTCTGATGGGGTCAGCTAAGCAAAGGATACGACATGCGAAGATTGAGCTTTGCCGCAGTGTCAGTGGCGATATTGAAGGGTGGTCTGTCGGCGGCATCGGCTGCCCCGTCCTATGAAGCGGTCAATCACCTGAAGGTCCATGGCATCTCACCGACGTCATTCGAGGTCATTGAAGCCCTTGGCGAGGGCGCGCGGGGCATGTGGTGCGCAGCGGCGGATTACGCGATCCACCAGCTTGGCGTGGCGGCGACCCAGAGGCTTTACGTCAAATCACCCCGCGGCAGGTCGCAAAGCCACGGCGGGCGGGTGGGTGTGGTTTTCACCACCGATGCATCCAGTTTGCCGACCGAACCGTCCCGCTCTGTCGCCGTGCGTGTGGACACGCCCGGCCTGGGCCTGCCGGTCTATCACGCCAACCAGTTCTGCAGGGACTTCTTGCTGGAATTCGAGACCATCCGCTTCCTGCGCGGTCTGAACTGAGGCGATTGTCGGCGGATGAAGGATTGCGTTCAATCAGGGGGCAAGCGGGGCTGATCGAGACCATGCAGACCAGTTTTACCATTTCCACTGCGGGCCAGGGGCTATACCCCCTTACCGACAAGGTCGCGCATTGGGTTGCCGGTCAGGGCGACGGGTTGCTGACGCTTTTGATCTGCCACACCTCGGCCTCTCTTCTGATACAGGAAAACGCCGATCCGGATGTGCAGACCGATCTGCTGGCCTTCTACCAGCGGCTGGTGCCGCCTGCGGATGCTCCCGCCATGAGCTATCTGCGGCACCGGATGGAGGGGCCCGATGACATGCCCGCCCATATCAAGGCGGCGATGCTGCCGGTGAACCTGTCCATTCCCGTGGCAGGCGGTCGGCTGCAACTGGGGACCTGGCAGGGGATCTATCTGTTCGAACATCGCGATGCGCCGCACCGGCGCAGGATCGCGGCACATTTCAGCGCCGACAGGGGCTGAACCCCTCCGGATCCGGTGGCACCTGCGGCAAATTTCGTCCCGGTGACCTGCATTTGCCCTGCCTGTTTCCTGCATGGCGCGGCATCGGCGACCGTTGGCTTCAGGTCACATCTGGACACACAACATGTTGCGGCGCATTTCGCCCCTACCCAAAACCTCGCGTAGACCCTATAAGTTTCGGCAAGAGGGCGTATAGCCCCACAAGCGAGGCAGGTTAGAAAAAGGGGGATGGCCGATGCGGTGCCCATTCTGCGGAAATATCGATACCCAAGTTAAGGACAGTCGCCCGGCGGAGGATCACGTTTCCATCCGGCGCAGGCGTTTTTGCCCGGCCTGTGGCGGGCGGTTCACCACCTATGAGCGTGTGCAGCTGCGCGACCTCGTTGTGATCAAGACCAATGGCAAACGCGAGGATTTCGACCGCGACAAGCTGGAACGCTCGATCCGGATCTCGATGCAGAAACGCCCGATAGAGCCCGAGCGGATCGACCAGATGATCAGCGGCATCGTGCGGCGGCTGGAAAGCATGGGCGAAACCGACATCGGTTCCAAGCAGATCGGCGAGATCGTGATGGAAGCGCTGAACCGGATCGACACCGTGGCCTATGTGCGCTTTGCCAGTGTTTACAAGAACTTCCAGGCTGCAGACGATTTCGACAAATTCGTCGCCGAGCTGCGGCCCGACCTGCCCAAGGAAGAGTGACCGGGCAGGCGGGCATCGACGCGCGCTTCATGGCGCATGCGCTGACGCTGGGGCGTCGCGGCCAGGGGCGTGTCTGGCCGAACCCGGCGGTGGGCTGCGTGATCGTGGCGGCAGGCCGGATCGTCGGGCGCGGCTGGACCCGGCCCGGCGGCAGACCCCATGCAGAGACCGAGGCGCTGGCGCAGGCCGGTGCCGCCGCCAGGGGGGCGGATGTCTATGTGACACTGGAACCCTGTGCGCATCACGGACAGACCCCGCCCTGTGCCAGGGCGCTGATCGAGGCGGGCGTGGCCCGCGTTGTCATCGCGGTTCAGGATCAGGATGCCCGTGTCGACGGGCGCGGTGTGGCCATGCTGCGCGCGGCGGGCATCGAGGTGGTGCAGGGTGTCTGCGAAGCCGAGGCCCGGCGGGATCATGAAGGGTTTTTCAGACGTGTGAGCCAGGGCCAGCCCGTCGTGACATTGAAACTGGCCCAGACATTCGATGGCCGCATTGCCACCGGCACCGGGGAAAGCCAGTGGATCACCGGGCCCGAGGCACGCCGCGCCGTCCACGCCATGCGCGCGCGCCACGATGCGGTGATGGTGGGCGGTGGCACCGCCCGCAAGGACGATCCCAGCCTCACGGTGCGCGATCTGGGGGTCACATGGCAGCCCGCCCGGGTGGTTGTGTCACGCCGCCTTGACCTGCCGCTGATGGGCAAACTGGCCCGCAGCGCCGCCGAGGTGCCGCTGATCCTGTGCCATGGCAGGGACGCCGACCCGACCCTTGCGCGCACATGGCGCGATCTTGGGGCCACGCTGCTGCCCTGCGCTGCACGGGGCGGGCAGCTCGACCCGGTGGATGTGCTGCGGCAGCTCGGCGCACATGGGCTGACGCGGATCTTCTGCGAAGGGGGCAGCGCGCTTGCCGCATCGCTGATCGAGGCGGATCTGGTGGACCAGCTCATCGGTTTCAACGCCGGGCTGATCATCGGGGCAGAGGGGTTGCCGGGCATCGGCGCCATGGGCCTGTCCCGGCTCGCCGCTGCACCACGCTACACCCTGGGCGAAACCCGCCGCATCGGGGCAGACGCCCTGCACATCTGGCACCGCGCCTGAGGGGACCACCCCCGCCCTTTCTTTTTGGCTGAAAATATCCAATCCCGCAGTCACCGCCCGCGCCACAGATGGCTCTGGCTCGCCAACAGCCCCTGCAGTTTGGACAGCGCACGGTTGCCCAGGCCCGGCGTCGGAACATTGCCCGAGGCCAGCCGCGCTACCACCACTTCAACCGGGCAGGGCAGGCCGGTTACCGGATCCAGGTAGCGCGGATAATCAATCAGCGTGGCATGGACCAACCCCTCCAGCCCCGGTTCCGCCCGCCTGCGCGGCGGCACATCGCCGAGATCACGGGTCAGCCCCCAGCCTGCATAAAAAGGCACGCCCAGCGTGGTGACCGGCACGTCGCGCAGCAGGGCCTCGAAGCCCAGAAGCGATGTCATGGTCCAGACCTCATCGACCTGTCCCAGCAGCGCGATCGGATCGGCGCGGGTCAGCACGTGATCGGCCAGGGCTGCCGCGGTGTCGCCGCCGGTCCGCAGCCCGGCCTCCACGTCCGGGTGCGGCTTGTAGAGGATCACCGCCTCCGGATGGGCGGCGCGGGCGGCACGCAGCAGATCCGCATTTGTCCGCACCGCATCGGCACCCGTCCTGATGGAGGCGTCATCCTCCACCTGTCCGGGCACAAGGATGCGCCGCCCCCTGGGCAGGGCACCAAGATCGGCACTGCCGGCAAGGTTGTATTTACTCAGCCCGGCCTGCCGGATTGCCGCGATCAGGTCCTGCGCGCGTCTGCGTTGATCGGGGCGCAGATCGGCGCGGCGTTCGATCCATTTTTCCAGCCGGCTGGGCCGGGACGGATCGTAATAGATGCCCAGATCGTCACAGACCAGCGACAGGGGCGGCACCAGTTCCGCCCCCAGCCCGCGCGAGCGCAGGAACCCGTCCTCGATCCGGCAGGCGTCGCCATGGCCGACATCGGCCTTGCCCGCCCAGACCAGCCAGCGGCGCGGGGCGGCGGCACGGGCACGGGCCGGGTCATCTTCAAAGATCATCGGCCTGGTCCGGCCAAAGAACCCTTGCAGGGGTTTGCGTTTCCACAGGCTGATCTTTGATCCGGTCCAGCCCAGGTGATCTTCGCGCCAGGCGCGGGTCTGCGCCGCCAGCGCCTCCATCGCGTCTTCAAGCGGGCAAAGGCGGTCCCGGTAGGGGTCATACCACTTTGGATAGAGGATCATCGCCGCCGCGAAAAGCTGCGCGCGGGTCAGCACGCGCTGGCGGCGCGGGACCGGGAATTCATCCGTGGTCAGCCCCCAGCCCGCATAGAACGGCTGGCCGAAGACGCGCGGCTTATGCCCGGCAAAGATCGCCTCGAACCCCAGCTGCGAGGACACGGTATAGACACCAACCGCCCCTTCGAAGAGCTTCCAGGGGCTGACCGCATCCTCCAGCAGGCGCACCCGGTCACTGGTGTCTTCGGGGCCGAAATAGCCGGCGCGCTGGCCTTGCGTCGTCTCGGGATGGCATTTGATCACCACCGGGCAGCCGGGGTGTTCTTCCTGGGCAAAGACCAGCATCTCAAGGAACCGGGCCCGGTCGGCGTTTGAGGCGGTTACCGAGGCATCGCCGCGGGTCTGGTCGATCACCAGCACATAGCCGGGGGCAGGGACCCCGGCCTCCGGTTCGAAGCCGGTGTATTTGGTCAGATGCGCCTCCTGCATCCGGGCGATGGCGCCGCGCGCGCGGTTCAGCAGATTGGTATCGTCCAGCGGATGGCTGGCCAGAAGGTCTTCCAGCTCAGAGGGCTGGGCGGGGTCGAAATGCAGCCCCTTGTGGTCGATCAGCAGGCCCAGCGGCGGCTCACCGCCGGTGCGGCCCGGGTGGATCGAGCGCAGCAGCGCGTCTTCGACGCGGACGAGTGGCACGCCCCGTTTCGAGGCGACCGCAAGGCCCCGGTGCGCAGTGGGCGAATTGCCCCAGACCGCCACGTGATCGCCCGCGCGCGGCAGGCCAAGGTGCAGCGAATAGCCCGACAGGCGCAGGATGCGCCGCACCCGGCGCTGGGTCAGGAAACCGCCGTTGTAGACAAAAAGCCGCCGGTCCTTTTCAGGACCGGCGGCGGTTGTGTCGTGGATTTCCGGCCCGAGAGCCATTCAGATCATTCCGTGAGCGAGGTCAGGCTCGCTGCCGATCCGGCGGTGCCGGTGATGGCCGAGATCACCTTGCTCCACTGGGCGAAGGGAGCTTCGGTCACATAGATGGTATCGCCGTCGCGGATGACGAAATCGCGGGCCATGAACATGCCGTTGGGCTGCGTGAGGTCCAGAACATAGACCATGCGCTGCACGCCGGACAGGTCGTTGCGGCCCAGCACCTGTTCTGCAACTTCCTGTGGTTCGTTGCGGAAGACAAAGACGCCGGTGGGGTCGGCAAGGCCGGCGTTCAGGCCACCGACCTGGGCGATGCCCTCAAGCGCCGAGAGGTTCTGCGTTTCAAAGGGCACACGGGCCTGCCCGCCGGTCGCGCCAAGCGCAGTAAAGGAGCGGGTATCGGCCTCGACCAGGATACGGTCGCCCGCGCGCAGCGCGATGTCGAGTTCGGGATGTTCATAGAGGTCCTGGAACCAGATCTTGCCGCGTTTGGAACCGCGAATGATGGTGATCTGCGCAATTTCAGGTTCAATCGCGACGCCGCCTGCGCGGGCCAGCATGGTCGAAAGGGTGCGGGTGGGCCGCTCGATCGGGTAGACGCCCTGCGCCCCGATGCCGCCGACCAGCGACACGGTGGAGCCGTCACCCGCCGCGCGGCGGACCTCGACCTGCGGATCGGGGGTCTGTTCGCCCAGCCGGTTGGTGATGATGCGGCGGATCGCGTCGGGGGTGTTGCCCGCCGCCTTGATGCGGCCCGCATAGGGGATAAAGATGAAGCCCGCGCCATCAACCTGCACTTCTTCCAGCAGGGTGGCCGGGGCGCCTTCGACACCCAGAAGCGGATCATCGACGTTTTCATAGACGGTGATGCCCAGCACGTCGCCGGGACGGATGGTGTCGGACCCCAGCTGCGAGGCGTTCTTGAATTCTTCGGAGAAGCCAAGTGCGGGGACCACGGCGGTGGCGCGGGTGACACGGTCATTGACCGAGACGATGAAGGCATCGCCTTCCTTCTGCACCGATCCGGAAAAAATCTGTCTTTTGTTCGGGCCCGCCTGTGGCAAGCCGCAGGATGAGATCACGGCCAATGCCGCAAGCACTGCGATGGGCCGCGCCCACCGAAATTTTCTGGTTTTCACTGCCCGGTCTCCTCGACCTGTTCAATCTGCCTCGGGTTTCGCCGATTTTTCCGACGTATTTGGGCGCAGGCTACGTCAGGTAGAATTGAAAATCCAGACAAGTGAGCAGCTTAGGTCAGGTAACGACCCGCAACTGTTGCCTTGGGGCCGCGGTTCCATGTTCCAGCGCGTCATAGGGATCTTCTTCGGCCAGCATCATATCGACCACCTGCCGCAGCAATTGCCGCCGTCCGCGGGCGGCATAGAAACCGCCGGGAATTTGCGAAGTTTCAAGCAGATAGCGCCGGAAATCCTTGTAGGCCTTGTTGTCGGGGCGGCTGGCACGGGCAAAAAACTCGGGCAGCGGCTGGTCCGAGACGAATTCGGGCTGGGCATAGACCGCGCGGCCAAAGACCTTGAGCGGAATTCCGCGCCACAGCACCTGCTGTCCGGCGGTGGAATTCACGGTCACCGCACTGCGCGCATCGTTGAGCAGCTGTGCGAGTTTGCCGCCGCGCACGTAATGCACCCGGTCCGCCACACCCAGCTTGCGCGCAAGGCGCTTCAGGTCGCGGCGCACCGGCACCCGGCCGTCTTCCAGCGGGTGGGCCTTGACCACCAGGTGGTGATGTTTCGGCGCGCCCTTGGCAAAGCCGTCGATCACCAGCTCCAGAAAATCACCCATTGTGTCGAAGGGGGAATGCATCTGGAACGAGCTGTCATGCTCCAGCTGCAGCAGCGCCAGGTGGTAGGGAAAGCCGCCCAGCCGGATGCGCAGGGTGGCGATCAGACGGTCCGCCGCCAGCGCGGGCATCAGCAACAACCGCTTGAGGTAAAGCTGGAATTCCTTGGTCACCGGCAGGCTGCGATGGGGGCGGAAATTGCGGTAGTCGCCATTCCGGAACATCACGAACCAATGGTAGAGCGCGCCATAGAAAATATGGTGTCGCATGTCGCCCCAATGGCCGGGGGGCAGGGGCGCCTCCATGTCCGAATTGGCCAGCGCCGCCTGCATCTGCGGAATCGTCATCTCCATCAGGCGGGAGTTGCCGTTGGAGCCGCCGCGTTCGTAGGTCACCCAATAGGGCCGCATATAGCCTTCTTCAAAGACATGTATGGTCACGCCGCGCGCCCGGGCTTCGGCCACGGCCTGGGCGTGGATCGGGCGGGTGTCGCCGTAAAGCACGATGTCGGTGATCCGCTTTTCCGCAATCAGCGATTTGAAGGTCTCGGGCCAGTCCTGCGCCGTGCCGCGATAGGGGATATAGCTGCGCGGATGGAACCAGAAGGCCCGGTCGCCCGCGTTGAACCCCACGCGCCAGACCTCTGCCCCCGTCAACCGCAGCATCTTGCCCAGGCGGTTGAAGAAGGGGCCATGCGGCCCCTGCAGGAACAGGAATACCCTTTTTTCGGGCGCGGCGTGGGTCATGTGTATCCTCTGGCAGCTCGGGTCGGCACAGTCCTGCTATGCAATGGGGGCGAAAATGTGGCGCAAGCGGCTCTTGCCGTCCGGTTGGCGTGGGGTTACCTCGGTGGACAGGATAGTCAAGGAGCAGCCCATGTTCACAGGGATCATCACCGATATCGGAACCGTTGTCGCGCTGGCGCAGGAAGGCGACCTGCGCGCGCGGATCAAGACCGGATATGCGACCGACCGGATCGACATGGGCGCCTCGATTGCCAGCGACGGGGTCTGCCTGACGGTGGTGGGCCTTGGCCCGGATTGGTACGAGGTCCAGATCAGCGCCGAGACCGTGGACAAGACCAATATCGGCCATAATGGCTGGCACGTCGGCAAACGCGTGAACCTGGAACGCGCCCTGAAGGTGGGTGATGAACTGGGCGGGCATATCGTTTCGGGCCATGTGGACGGTGTGGCCGAAGTGGTGGCGATGGCGGATGAGGGCGACAGCACCCGCGTGACCCTGCGCGCGCCGAAGGCGCTGGCGCGCTTTATCGCGCCCAAAGGGTCGGTGGCGCTGAACGGCACATCGGTGACCGTGAACGAGGTCGACGGCTGCGATTTCGGCATCAACTTTATCCCTCATACCAAAGAGGCGACGACCTGGGGCGATGTGGCACTGGGCGACCGCGTGAACCTGGAGATCGACACCCTGGCGCGCTATGTCGCGCGGCTGGGGGAAATGTCATGAAGCCGGGCATCGGGCATAACCAGGGGCCGACCATGGAGCGCGGCCAAAAATGGAGGACCTTCCAGTGGCAAAAGGCGCGCAATGCCGCCATGCCCAAGGCGATCCCGCTGATGGTGGTCAAGATGCATGTGGCGCGCGCCCGTGCGCTGGGGCTGGATTACCCGACCTATGCGGCGGTGCGCAAGGCGACGGGGCGTGATGTCATGGGGCTGCTGTTCTCCTCCAATGCCCTGAGGGTGGTGCGGATGGAGGCCCCGCAGATGCCGGTGGGCCGCGAGGGCAAGCTGGCGGCGCTGGAAGGCGCGCAAAAGCTGGCGCTGGTCCATCGCCCATTGAGCCCTACGCTGGTGGCGGCGGCCAATCCGGTGCTGGATGCAACCGCAGCGGCGCCGAAGTTTACAGACAGCTGGGGTGAGATGCGGGCGCATCTGGGCGAGGTGATCACCGCCCAGGGTCTGCTGCGCGATCAGGTGCTGATCATCGGGGACACCGCGCTGGAGCGCGACTGGACCGGTGCAGCGCGGGCGGCAGGCTACCTTGAGGCGGGGCGGTACTTTTCCTGAACCCGGTTGGTTGCGGGCCCTGGACCTGTGGGGGTGAACGCGGGCTGCCGTGCGCTTTGCAGGCGGCTGCTTGGCGTATTTCCGGCATAACGACGCGGCGGCGCGTGCTCTGGTCAAGGGGCGGTGGCTGGGCTATGTGAAGCGTGCCAGACGTGAGGACATGCGATGAATTACGAGACACCGGGACCCGTGGAAGAAGGGCTGTCTTCGGCCATTTCCCCGATTGAAGAGATCATCGAGGAGGCGCGTCAGGGGCGCATGTTCATCCTGGTCGATCACGAGGACCGCGAGAATGAAGGCGATCTGGTGATCCCGGCGGTCCATGCCGATGCGGATGCGATCAATTTCATGGCAACCCACGGGCGCGGGCTGATCTGTCTACCGATGACGGCCCAGCGGGTTGCGACACTGGGGCTGCCGATGATGGCGGTCAACAATTCCTCCCGCCACGAGACGGCCTTTACCGTCAGCATCGAGGCGCGCGAGGGGGTCACGACGGGCATTTCCGCCGCCGACCGCGCGCGCACGGTTGCCGTGGCGATCGACGAACAGGCAGGCGAGGCGGATATCGCCACGCCGGGCCATATCTTTCCCTTGCGCGCCCGCGATGGCGGCGTGCTGGTGCGCGCGGGCCATACGGAGGCGGCGGTGGACATCAGCCGCCTTGCGGGGCTGCATCCCTCAGGCGTGATCTGCGAGATCATGAAGGATGACGGCACCATGGCGCGGCTGCCCGACATGGTAGAATTCGCTGCCAGACATAACCTCAAGATCGGCACTATCAGCGATCTGATTGCCTATCGCCACAAGCATGACAACCTGCTGGTGGAACGCGACGTGCGGCAGGTGACCTCCGCCTATGGCGGCGACTGGCAGATGCGCATCTTTGCCGACAAGATCACCGGCACGGATCATGTGGTGCTGGTCAAGGGCGACATCACCACGCCGGAGCCGGTGCTGGTGCGGACCCATGCGATCAACGCGCTGGAAGACATTCTGGGCCTTGGCCCAAGCCCCGCCGACGAATTGCCCCGCGCGATGCAGATCATCGCCGAGGAGGGGCGCGGTGCGGTGATCCTGTTCCGGGACCCCTTTCCGCGGCTGCGGCTGGACGAGGATGACGAGGACAGCCCCCGCACGATCAAGCGCACCGGGCTTGGCGCGCAGATCCTGTCGGAGCTGGGATTGCACCAGCTGGTCCTGCTGACCGACAACCCCGAAACCCGGTATCTGGGCCTTGATGCCTATGCCATCGAAATCGTGGGCACGCGCCCCATCACGGAAGGGTAGAACATGGCTTCTTCGCAGCAACATACGGTCCTGCCGCGCCCCACATTCGATGCACCGGTCAAGGTGCTGATCGTCGTGTCGCCCTATTACAGCGATATTGCCCAGGGGCTGCTGGACGGCGCCAAGGCAGAGCTGGAGGCGGCGGGTGCCGCCTATGAGGTGGTCGAAATGCCCGGCGCGCTGGAAATTCCCACCGCCATCGGGATCAGTGACCGGCGCAGCAACTTTGACGGATATGTGGCGCTGGGCTGCGTGATCCGGGGCGAGACGACCCATTACGAAACCGTCTGCAACGACAGCAGCCGTGCGTTGCAAATGCTGGGTTTGCAGGGGCTTTGCATCGGCAATGGCATCCTGACGGTAGAGAACAAGGCCCAGGCCGATGTGCGCGCCGACCCTGCCGGCCAGAACAAGGGCGGCGGCGCGGCGGCGGCGGCCTTGCATCTGATCGCGCTCGGCCGTAAGTGGGCGCAAACCAGCAAAGGCATCGGCTTCAAACCGCGCGGCGAAGATACGCTGATGGCGGGGGAGGCCGACGGAAACAACATCGCATGAACACGTCACTCTCCGGCAATCAGAAGCGCAAGATGAAATCGGCGGCACGGCTTTATGCCGTGCAGGCGCTGTTCCAGATGGAACATTCCAGCCAGACCGTCGAGGTCGTGCGCCGGGAGTTCCTGGAACACCGCTTTGGCGCGGTTTACGAGGGCGACGAAATGCTGGATGGCGACATCGGCCATTTTGCTGAAGTCCTGGAAACGGCTGTGAACTATCAGGCTGCCATCGACCAGATGACAGACCGCGCGCTGGTGGCCAAATGGCCGATCGCGCGGATTGATCCCACCCTGCGGGCCCTGTTCCGCGCCGCCGGTGCGGAATTGCGCGACACCGGGATACCGCCTCGGGTGGTGATCACCGAATATGTCGATGTGGCGCGCGCCTTCTTCCCCGAGGGCAAGGAGCCGAAGTTCGTCAACGCGGTGCTGGATCACATGGCACGCGAGGCGCGGCCCGAGGCGTTTTGATCTCGCTAACCATGCGGTTCGAAAGAGACGCGCCACTTTACCAGTTCTGAAGGTCTTGGCCCTATCAATTCTCCCATAGGCTGTGTGGGGCAGCACCAATATGGGGTGAGAAGATGACGACACTGATCAACGTAATCCGCAACCGCAGCGCAAAGATCGACCTGCATGCCGACAAGCGGCCAAGACGCGCGGTCACGCGCGACGAGATCCAGCGCCTGTTCCGCGAGGAACTGGGCGTTCGGACGGTCTGAAATTCGGGTGGGACGTGCGGCGGCAGCCTTTGGTCTTGTGTGACGGGACCACATCTGCCGGTCAGTATTTATTCCCGAGGACCTGTATGTACAGGTGGGCGCCAGGTAACCGGACCAGGGCCCGGACAGAGCCAGCTCCCTCGGATTTGCTTAAGGCCACTGGAATGTAACGTCTCACGAACAGGGCAGAACCCGCCACTCCCCTGAGATAGAGGCGGCGGGGTCAGTCGGCAAGGGGCCGTCTCTCAATCCCCGCCGATTTCCTGCACGAAACCATAGGCGCGCAGTTCTTCGGGCAGCAGGACATAGATTTCGTCCGGGGGTGTCACCAGCGCGTGCTGCATGACCAACGGGTTGATGCCCATCTCTTGCAGATAGCCCATGACCTCGCCCTGGCCGCGCTGGATGTTTTCCACGGCGACAAAGGCGGGCAGGATCGTGCTTTCGCCAAAGTAATGCTGATGCACGCCGACGGAGCCGCCTTCGGGAATATCCCGGCTGACCCCGGCAGCCAGCACATAGGGGCAGGCGGAATAGCAGATGTCGCCGTCGCGCATCGCGGTATTCAGGCCGGCAGCGCGCAGTTTGCGCCCCAGTTCCAGCGCATCGCGTACCGATCCGCCGGGGGAGTTCAGGATCACCCCTTCGGGGGGCTGCGCCAGCTCCTCGATCTGCTGGGCAATGCGCGCGCCGTCGCCTTCGCTGATTGTCCCTTCCAGCAGGATCGTCTTGCCCGCCTCTATCGCGGTCAGGACCAGCCGGTCGGGCAGGGGCGTGTCGGGCATCGGGCGGCCCGGTGCCGGGGCGCGGTCGGGGCGGTAGCGGCGGGTCTGGTCGCCGGGCCGGATCGGTTCGGTCAGCGATGGCGCACGCGGGCCAAAGCCGGGCAGGCTCAGCCCGTCGCGCAGATCGCCCCAGAACAGCAGCAGGCCCAGACCCAGCTGGAATATCAGCACCCCCGTCAGGATCCGGGCGACGGGGTTGCGGCGGATGGTGCTCATGTGGATTTCAGCGGCGTCACCCGCACGGGTTCCTGCGGTTCGGCGATCTCCCGTGACGGGTCGCGGGATGGCGCTGCCGGGGCGCCTGCCGTCTCCATATCGCGCATCGCGGCAAGGGCGGCGCGGATCTCGGCCAGTGTCAGCGTATCCTCGATCGCTGCCCCCTCGCGGCCCGAGCGGATGGCGGTCTGGGTGATCGCAAGGATGAAGACCAGCACCGCAGGCAAGAGATCAATCGCGATGGCCCCGGCCCAGGAGGGCACGAAGTTGCGGGCATAGAGGATCACCGCATCGGCGCTGGAGATGGGCGTATAGGTGGTTTCACTGGGCGGCGGCATCGCCAGAACGGCCTGTGCCGCGCGTTCCAGCGTGGTGGCGCGCTGCGCCAGCACTTCGAGTACGGAGGTGATTGTCGCCCCCTGTGCGCCCCGGTTCTCGGCCGTGCTGCCGTCGAGTTCGGGCAGGACGACCGAGGCGGAAAGATCCTGTGCCGCGCGCTCCACAAGCGAGGCCACGGAGAGTTGGCGCAGCTGGGTGATCAGACCGGCCAGCCGCACCGCCTGTTCGGAAAATTCAACGGAACGCGCCTCGACCGGGCCGGGTTCGACCGTCAGCGCGCGCATCCGGCTGAGGATCTGGTTGCCCTCGGCAAAAGCGGTGGCCACCAGCGGGGTCTGCGTTGCGATCTGCGATTCAAGCCCCGAGAGTTCGGCGGATTTCTGCCGCAGCACCCGGAACACCGCCCCGCGCCCTGCAAGACCCGAGAGATTGCCGGTGGCCTCCTGCTCGCTGAGATCCTCGAAGGACTGGCGCACGCGGGCTACGTCCCGCTCAAGCCCCTGTGCCGACAGGGCAATTTCATGGGCGCGTTCCAGCGACCCCTGATAGTCCTGCACGGTCTTGGCCAGATGCTGTTCCACCGCCGCAGACCCGGCGAGGGCGGCGGCGTTCAGCCAGCTCGACATGGCGATGATGGCAAGCGATCCCAACCCCATCGCCCCCAGCAGGCCAACGCGGGCGCGGGCGGTGCGCACCGCAGGAAAGAGCCGTAACATATAGGACCAAAAGACAAAAATCCCGACCGACACAGCCACTGAATAGGCAATCGCGGCAAAGGCGGCCATCGCCCCGTTGTCATCCAGCAAGGAGGATACACCGAGGTAGGTATAGATCCCCGAGGCCACCGCCAGCACGCCAAGGGCGGTGCCGGAAAACGTGTCGAGCCAGGTCAGATGCCCCTCCAGCTCGCGCGCGTAACGCACGCCGCGCGCCCGTGCCTGATCCATCGGTTCCTGATCGTCCATGTGCTGCTGCTCCCACCTGCGTCCACCAGCGCACAAGATAGGGTGTGTCAGGTGGTTTTGCCATTGCCGGGGCCGGGGGCTTGCAAATGTTCATGAAATGTTCATTATTTTCGCCATGACCCAGATCGACCTCACCCCGCCACCGCCCGCCCCGCAACCCGGCCAGCTTTTGGCGCGTGGGGTGTGCAGGCACATGGCGAGCCATGGTTTTGCCTGTGTGGAGGAGCTGGTGCCTGCCCGGGGGTTGCGGGTGGACGTGATGGCGCTGGGGCCCAAGGGCGAGGTCTGGGTGGTGGAATGCAAATCCTCCCGCGCCGATTTCATGACCGACCAGAAATGGGAGGGCTATCTGGAGTGGGCCGACAGGTTCTTCTGGGCCGTCGATGCGGATTTCCCCACCGAACTGCTGCCGGACGAGACCGGGCTGATCATTGGTGACGCCTATGGCGCGGAAATTGTCCGCATGGGGCCGGAAACCCGGCTGGCGCCCGCACGGCGCAAGGTCATGGTGCAGAAATTCGCCTTTTGCGCGGCGCGCAGGCTGCAGATGCTGCGCGACCCGGATATGCTGCCGGATTGGGGGTAGAGACCGGGGGGTAGAGGTTAACGCTTCTTGCCCTTGCTGCCGCGCGCGCGATGGGCTGCGGCCATGATTTCCTCGGCAATCTCGACGGCTTCCTCGGGGGTGAAATCCATTGGCAATTCCACACCGCCACCTTCGACGAACAGCCGTACCATGCCCGCATCGGTTGGCCCGATCTGCAGGTTAGCCTCGATATCGCGTTCCGTATTGATTCCCATGGTCTTCTCCGCCGATGATGGGATGCAGGGCTATCCTGACAGGGCTTGCTTGGCAAGCGGCAGTCGCGCCATCCTGCGCGCATGACAGAGATCGAGATTCGCAGATTCACCCCCGAAGACCGGGATTGGCTGGTGGAACAGCACGAGGTCCATTACGCGCGGGACGAAGGTTTCGACGCGAGCTTTGGCGTGCTGGTTGCGCAGATCCTCGATGATTTTCTGGCCGAACATGATCCAACCCGCGAGCGCGGCTGGATTGCATGGCGTGCGGGGCAACGGCTCGGCTCGATTTTTTGCGTGCGGCTGGAGGAAGATACCGCGAAGTTGCGGCTGTTTCTGCTGACGCCGGATGCACGTGGCAAGGGGTTGGGGCGCCGGATGCTTGAAACCTGCATGGGGTTTGCCCGGGACGCGGGCTATCGGCACATGCAGCTCTGGACCCATGAATCGCACCGCGCGGCGGGCGCGCTTTATGCCAGGAACGGTTGGACGCTGAACAGCAGCAGACCGGTTGTGTCCTTCGGGAAAGAGAATGTGGAGCAGGATTGGTCGATCACCCTGTAGGAATGGACCGGCAATCTGGGACCAAGGGTCTTGCATTCCCCGACCTGCTTGGCTAAATCGGCGCCAGTGCCGCCTTAGCTCAGTTGGTTAGAGCGCTTGATTGTGGATCAAGAGGTCCCTGGTTCGAGACCAGGAGGTGGTACCACCCCCCCCCCGCCGCCAGACGTGATCCGTTAGACCCTTTGGTCTGTTGTGACCTGAACGGGACACCGGGTTGAGAGGCTTGGGGCTTTGCCCCAAACCCCGGAGGTCTTTCAGGCATAAAGAAATCAGGGGGATATGATGTCCACCGTCTGGGTGATCTTGCCGGTCAGCCGGTCGAAGATCAGGATCTGATCCTGATCGGTCACCACCGCGTACCAATGGTCGCCTTGGGTGAAGGCGCGGGCGGCGGCACCGCCCGGCAGGCTGATCTGATCGGGCAGGTCGGGGGCCCTGTTGCCAAGGCGGGTGACAAGCAGGCCGATCACCACTAGAACGCCGCAGATCATCACCACGGTCAGCACCGTCACCAGCCGCCGCAGGAACCGCAGGTTGGCCGGTTCTGTCATATCGTCATCGGAATCACTCATGTCGCACCGGACCATCACCTTTATCCTGGCGGACAGCCCGCCACCGCGCCTTGATAAGGCGCTGGCCCGCGATGTGCCAGAGCAAGCGGCGCTGTCGCGTACCCGGCTGTCGCGGCTGATCGAACAGGGGGCGGTGCGGGTGGATGGCCAGGTGCTGCGCGACCCGCGCGCCCAGGTGCAGGCCGGCGCACAGGTGGAGATCGGGGTGGAAGAGGCGGAGGAAAGCCACATCCGGCCAGAGGCGATCCCGCTGGAGATCCTCTTTGAGGATGCCGATCTGGTGGTGGTGAACAAGCCCGCAGGCATGGTGGTGCATCCCGCACCGGGCACCCCGTCAGGCACCCTGGTGAATGCGCTGATGGCCCATTGCGGTGACAATCTGTCCGGTGTGGGGGGCATGAAACGGCCCGGCATCGTTCACCGGATCGACAAGGACACCAGCGGCTTGCTGGTGGTGGCCAAATCGGATGCCGCCCATCACGGGCTGGCCGCGCAATTCGAAAAACATACGGTAGAGCGGTATTATCAGGCGCTGGTCTACGGTGTGCCGGAGGCCAGCGATCCGCGTCTGCGCGGGGTCAGGGGCGCATCCTTCGAGCCGGGGAACATCCTGAAACTGACCACCCAGCTTGCCCGCCACCGCACCGACCGGCAGCGGCAGGCGGTGCTGTTCCAGGGCGGGCGCCATGCGGTGACCCGTGCCCGCACGGTAGAACGCTTTGGCACCCCGCCGGTGCTGGCGCTGATGGAATGCTGGCTTGAGACCGGGCGGACGCATCAGATCAGGGTGCATATGACCCATGCCGGTCACGCGCTGGTGGGCGATCCGACCTATGGCGGCAAGCGCAAGCTGCCCAAGGCGGCGCTGCCCGAAAGCACCGCGGAAGCGGTGCGCGGTTTTGCCCGGCAGGCGTTGCATGCCGCCGTGCTGGGGTTTGACCATCCGGTCACGGGCGAGGCGGTCCGCTTTGAAGCGCCGCTGCCTGCGGATATGGCCGATCTGCTGGACCTGCTGCGCCCGGCGGGATGACGCGCACAAGCGCGTGACCGGGTTGAAAGATTCCTTTTTCTTTACCTTTCTTGTGGCAATCTAAAGAAAACCGGCGCTGGTTTGGAAAAAACCGGCGCGGGCCGACTTGAAACACCTGTTAGCGCTGACCATATGGATGTTAAGGCCTTAAACATAACTGTAGAACAGGCCCCCCGAGACTGGGAAAGGGACAATTGATGGCAAATTATGCAAATCTGCCGGCACCGACACCTGAAGGCGGGCTGAACCGCTATATGCAGGAAATCCGCAAGTTCCCCCTTTTGGAACCTGAAGAGGAATACATGCTCGCCAAGCGGTGGGTGGAGGAACAGGACACCGAAGCCGCGCATAAGATGGTCACCAGCCACCTGCGTCTGGCCGCAAAGATCGCCATGGGCTATCGCGGCTATGGCCTGCCGCAGGCTGAGGTGATTTCCGAGGCGAATGTGGGCCTGATGCAGGCGGTGAAACGCTTTGACCCTGAAAAGGGCTTCCGCCTTGCCACCTATGCGATGTGGTGGATCCGCGCGTCGATTCAGGAATATATCCTGCGGTCCTGGTCGCTGGTAAAGCTGGGCACGACCTCGGGTCAGAAAAAGCTGTTTTTCAACCTGCGCAAGGCCAAGAACAAGATTGGCGCGCTGGAGGAGGGCGACCTGCGCCCCGAGAACGTCAAGACCATCGCGACCCAGCTGGGCGTGACCGAGGCCGAGGTGATTTCGATGAACCGGCGGATGTCGGGCGGTGACGCCTCGCTGAATGCCACTGTCGGCTCCGAAGGCGAAGGCACCATGCAGTGGCAGGACTGGCTGGAGGACGAAGACGCCGACCAGGCAGGCGATTATGCCGAGCGGGACGAGCTGGAAACCCGGCGCGAAATGCTGGGCGAGGCGCTGGAAGTGCTGAACGACCGCGAAAAGGACATCCTGACCCAGCGCCGGTTGAGCGATGAGACGGTGACGCTTGAGGATCTTTCGGCGCAATATGATGTCAGCCGGGAGCGGATTCGCCAGATCGAGGTGCGCGCCTTTGAAAAGCTGCAAAAGCGGATGCGTGACCTGGCCCGCGAAAAGGGCATGATGGCCGACGACTGAGCGCTGCCTGACCAGTAACAGACCCCCGCAGCACCCGCTGCGGGGGTTTTTTCTTGTCTGAACTTGTGGTGGCAGGCCAATGCGGTAGGCTCCCCCGAAACAAGGATCGGAGAAGACATGACCCATTTGCGTTGGGGCGTCCTGGGGGCGTCGAATTTTGCAAGGCAGCACATGGCCCCCGCCATTCACGCCGCCAGGGGCGCGGAGTTTTCGGCACTCGCCACCTCTTCGGCTGCAAAGGCGGAGGGGTTTCGCGATTTTGCGCCCGGGTTGCGGGTGCATGACAGCTATGAGGCCTTGCTGGCGGATGCGCAGGTGGACGCCGTCTATATCCCGCTGCCGAACCACCTGCATGTGGCATGGACGATCAAGGCGCTGGAGGCGGGCAAACATGTGTTGTGTGAAAAGCCGCTGGGGTTGAAAGCGGCGGATTTCGAGCCTGTCATTGCCGCACGGGACCGGACCGGGCTGTTCTGCGCCGAAGCCTTCATGATTACACATCACCCGCAGATGCGGCGGGCACGGGACCTTCTGAAGGAGGGCGCGCTGGGGAACTTGCGCCATGTCAACGTGACATTTTCCTATTACAACGACGATCTGGGCAACATCCGCAACCAGCCTGATGCGGGCGGTGGCGCCTTGCCCGATATCGGTGTCTATGCCTGCGGTGCGGCGCGTTTCATCACCGGGGCGGAGCCCAGGGAAATTTCCTATGCGGGGATCGAATTCCAGCATGGCGTCGATACCACCGCGCGGATCGCGGGTGATTTTGGCGATTTCACCTATGGCGCCATCGTCTCCACCCGCATGGCCCCGCGGCAAGAGATCGTCTTGCATGGTGACAAGGGCATCCTGCGGCTGTCCTGCCCCTTCAACGCGGGCGTTTTCAATCAGGCGGAACTGCACCTGGAAACCTCGGCCAGCAGCATCACCGTGGAACGCTTTCCGGCGGTCAATCACTACGTCCTGCAGGTCGAGGCCTTTGGCCGCAGCGTGCTGGAGGGGGCAGAGTACCCCTGTTCGCTGGAGTTCAGCCAGGGCACGCAGCGGATGATCGACATGATCTATGCGGCGGGCAAGGCCTGATCACTTCAACCGGGCGCGCAGCACGCGGATCATGTTGCCGCCCATGACCTTGGCAATCTGATCCTCGCTGAGCCCTTCATCCAGAAAGGCCTGGGTCAGCGCTGCCAGTTCCGATGTGTCAAAGGCGGTGGTGACCGAGCCGTCAAAGTCCGACCCAAGGGCGACATGATCCTCGCCCAGCAGGTCGATGGCAGTTAGCGTCATCCTGGCGACCCCGGCGGGGGTGAAATCGCCGCAGGTGACCTCATCCCAATAGCCCATGCCGATCACCCCACCGGTGGCGGCAATCTCGCGCATCAGATCATCGGGAAAGTTGCGCGGCGTTTCGCAATGGGCGGTCACGCCGCTGTGGCTGACGATCAGGGGGATGTCGGTGATTTCAAGCACGTCGCGGGCAACCGCCGGGCTGGAATGGGCGAGGTCCAGCACGAGGCCGCGCTGCGCCACCTGTTCGACAACCGCGCGGCCAAAGTCAGTCAGCCCCTGATTGCCCTTGCCATGCAAGGACCCGCCCAGGGCGTTGTCAAAGAAATGTTGCAGCGCGATGACCCGGTGGCCCGCCGCTTCGAGCTTGTCGAGGTTGGCAATGTCACCCTCCAGCGGATGCGCCCCTTCGATCCCCAGAATGCCGCCAACGACCTGTCGGCCTGCGGCACGGTCCGCCAGCAGATTGTCCAGATCGGCGCGCGTGCGGATGATGCGGAACTGGTCGGGCATCGCGACTTCGACCGCTTCCAGCTTTTCCGCCTGATACAGCGCGCGTTCCAGCAGGCTGTTCCAGGTGCGCGGCGGCCAGAGCTGACCGATGGCCAGCGCGGTCACATTGTCAAAGGCTTCCGCCGAATTCTCCTCGTAATTCTGACCGGCGGGGGATTTGGTCACGGCGGTAAAGACCTGCACCGCCACATTGCCTTCCAGCAGGCGGGGAATGTCGACCTGGCCGTAATCGCTGCGCCGGCTCAGGTCGCGGTTCCACAGCAGGGGGTCCGCGTGCAGGTCGCCGATGACCAGCCTGTCGTGCAGGGCGCGAGCGGCATCCGATACGGGGTAGGGGTCATGCGGCACAACGGCATTGCGGGATTTCTCGACATAGGCGGGGGCGAAGGCGAAAAAGCCGATCAGGCCCACCGCCACCAGCACCAGGATGACGACAAGAAGTCTTTTGACGATACGCATGGGGGCCTCCGGCTGTTGTTCCTGACAGGTTAACATCCTTCGGCCCGACGCATAGGGGTGACGTGGCGCGACGGGGTGCTATTCTGTGCCTGACATCGGAGGAATGGACATGGCCGGAGGATGGGCGCGCGACGGCGCGGTATCGGAGCAGATCGAAGCCTCGATCAACGACGAACTGGCACGGCTCAGGGCGCGGAAGGTGCCGCAGGGCGAGAGCCTGACGCATTGCGCGGAATGTGAGGAAGAAATTCCCCAGCGGCGCCGCGAGGCGCTGCCGGGTGTCAAACTTTGTGTGGATTGCGCCCAGGAACGGGCGGCACGCACGGCGGTGCGGGGCGGGATAAACCGGCGCGGCTCGAAGGATTCGCAGTTGAAGTGACCGACCCGCGGCGCCCCCGCAGCCGTCGCCACAGCGGCACGACATCAAGCGCCGCGATGTAAAAGCCGGCGGGCAGCATCCACAGGCCCAGAAACGGCAGGATGCTGAACACGCCGCCGATCATCAGCAGGATGCCAAGGACCAGGCGCAATCCGGGCGGCACATGCAGACGCACCCAGATCAGCACCCGCAGGATGCGCCGTCTGACCTGTTTCCTGTAAAACTGTCGCAGCCCGCCGGGCATATTCTGCGCCTTTTCCCGATCAGTCTTCCATGGCTTCCAGTTCGTCGATGAACCCTTCGATCATCGACAGGCCCTTGTCCCAGAACGCCGGGTCCGAGGCATCCAGCCCGAAGGGAGCCAGCAGTTCCTTGTGGTGTTTGGACCCGCCTGCCTTGAGCATGTCGAAGTATTTCTCTTCGAAACCTTCCTCACCCTCGGCGTAGACGGCGTAAAGCGCGTTCACCAACCCGTCGCCAAAGGCATAGGCATAGACGTAGAAGGGCGAATGCACGAAATGCGGGATATAGGCCCAGAAGGTTTCATAGCCTTCCATGAATTCAAAGGCCGGTCCCAGGCTTTCCGCCTGCACCGACATCCACAGCGAGTTGATGTCATCGGGCGTCAGCTCCCCGCCGCGCCGGGCGGCGTGCAGCTTGCATTCGAAATCGTAAAAGGCGATCTGGCGCACAACCGTGTTGATCATGTCCTCGACCTTGCCCGCCAGCAGCACCTTGCGTTCGGCCTGTGATTTCGCCCCGTCCAGCATCTTGCGGAAGGTCAGCATCTCGCCAAAGACGCTTGCGGTTTCGGCCAGTGTCAGCGGGGTGGAGGACAGCATCTCGCCTTGTCCCGCCGCCAGCACCTGATGCACGCCATGGCCCAGTTCATGCGCCAGGGTCATCACGTCGCGCGGTTTGCCAAGATAGTTCAGCATCACATAGGGGTGCACATCGGTCACCGTGGGATGCGCAAAGGCCCCGGGTGCCTTGCCGGGTTTCACACCCGCGTCGATCCAGCCCTTGCGGAAGAACGGTTCGGCCAGGTCGCCCATGCGCGGATCGAAGGCATTATAGGCCTCCATCACCATCTTTTCGGCCTGCGCCCAATTGACGATGCGGGGGTCTTCCATCGGCAGGGGCGCGTTGCGGTCCCAGACCTGCATCTTGTCCAGACCCAGCCATTTGCGTTTCAGCTCATAGTACCGGTGGCTGAGGCGCGGATAGGCATCGACCACGGCATTGCGCAGCGCCTCCACCACTTCCGGCTCCACATGGTTGCTGAGGTGGCGGCCGGTCTGGGCCGTCTCCATGCCGCGCCAGCGGTCGATGACTTCCTTTTCCTTGGCCTGGGTGTTGTGTACCCGGGCAAAGGTCTTGATCCGGTCGGCAAACACTTCTGCCAGCGCGCGGGCCGCCGCCTCGCGGGTGTCGCGGTCGGGGTCGGTCAGCAGGTTCAGCGTGCCCTCGATGCCCAATGTCTCGCCCATCACCTCGAATTCCAGGCCCGCGATGGTCTCGTCAAAGATCCGCTCCCAGGCGTCGCCGACAACACCGAGGTCGTGCAGGAAACGCTCCAGCTCGTCCGACAGCTGATAGGGTTTCATCGCGCGGATGCGGTCGAAAACGGGTTTGTAGCGCGCCAGATCGGCATTCTGCGCCAGCAGCCCGTCCAGGTGGTCGTCGGGCAGCTTGTTCAGTTCCAGCGTGAAGAACACCAGCGGCGTGGTGAAATTGGTGATCTTTTCCTGCAGGTCGGACATGAATTTGGCCCGGCCCGCATCGGTGGTCAGCTGGTAGTAGCGCAGCCCGGCAAAGGACATGATGCGCCCGGCGATCTGGTTGATCCTTTCATTGCGCAACACGCAGTCCAGCAGCCCGGCGGCGTCGAGATCCGCCAGCTTGCCCTCGTAATCGCCGGCAAAGCTGGCGCAGGCCCCTTCCAGCCAGTCGAGATCGCGTTTCAGTTCCGGCGCATCCTCGCCGGTATAGAGGTCGCTCAGGTCCCATTCCGGCAGATCGCCCAGGTTCTTGTTGCCGCCGGTGGCGTTTGCGTCATGGACGGGGAAGGGAAGCTGGAACATGTGAGTGACCTTGTGTTGATTTGCCCATTACCTAAGACGGGTGAGGCGCGGGGACAAGGCGGGGGAGGCTGTCTGCCTCCCCCGAACCCCCACCGAGGAATATTTGAGGCCAAAAAGAGAGCCTACAGCGTCCCGCCTTTAACCTGATACATCCGGTATCGTCGATGTCCCGAGAGCGCGAAGCGCGGCAGGGTATCGGCGCTTCAAGGTTAAGGCGGGGCGCTTTAGCCATATTGCCGCAGCATTTCGTTCAGATCGTCGAGCGTATTCGCTTCCTGCAGGGGTTTGTCCTGCCGCCAGCGCTTTATCCGGGGAAAGCGCAGGGCAACGCCTGACTTGTGGCGGGGGCTGGGCTGGATGCCTTCAAAGGCGATCTCGAAGACATGATGCGGGGTCACCTTGCGGACCGGGCCGAAACGTTCCAGCGTGTTCTTGCGGACCCAGGCGGTGATCTGGCGGAATTCCGCGTCGGTCAGGCCGGAATAGGCCTTGGTGAAGGGCACGAGTTCATTGCCGTTCCAGACCGCAAAGGTGAAGTCCGTGAACAGATTGGCGCGCCGCCCCGACCCCGATTGCGCATAGATCATCACCGCGTCGATGGTCAGCGGGTCCAGCTTCCATTTCCACCAATCGCCCTTCTTGCGCCCCGCCAGGTAAGGGCTGTCGGCCCGTTTGAGCATCAGCCCCTCGGCCTGCGCCGCCCGCGCGGCGTTGCGCTGTGCGGCAAGCGCGTCCCATGAGTGGAAGGGGATCTGCGGCGACAGGCGGATCGGGGCATCAGCGGGCAGGGTGGCGCAGGCTGCTTCCAGCAGGGCGCGGCGGTCGGCAAAGGGGCGGTGGCGGATGTCCGTGCCCTGCCACTCCAGCAGGTCGTAGGCGTGCAGGACAACGGGCGCCTCGGCCAGCAGCTTCTTTGGCACGGTCTTGCGCCCGATCCGGGCCTGCAAGGCGTTGAAGGAGGCGGGTGCCGCGGCAGCGGGCAACCAGACCAGCAATTCACCATCGAGCACCGTGCCGGAAGGCATATGGTCGATGGCGCGGGCAAGTTCGGGAAAGCGGTCCGTCATCAGCTCTTCGCCGCGCGACCAGACGTAATATTCGCCGTCGCGCAGGATCAACTGGCCGCGGATCCCGTCCCATTTCCATTCCGCGCGCCAGGCGCCGGTAGCACCCAGCCCCTCCGGTCCCTCCTCCAGCGCATAGGCAAGATAAAAGGGATAGGGGCGCGAGGCATCGGCAGAGGCATCTGCCGCCTCGATCAGCGCGTGCCAGGTGGTGTCATCGGGGTGCCAGTTGCCCATCAGCCGATGCGCAAGCTCTGTCTCGGGCTTGCCGGTGGCCCGGGCCAGGGCGCGGGTCATCAGTTTCTGGCTGATGCCGACGCGGAAACCGCCGGTGATCAGCTTGTTGAACAGGAACCGCTCGGTGCCGCCAAGCGCCGCCCATGCGGCAAGGACAAAGGCCTTGCGCTCCGGTTCCGACGCATCGGCAAGGCCGCGCAATTCGGTGATCCAATGGGTCAGGGAGCGGTCATCGTCAGAGGGGTTCGGCGGCAGCACGAGCGCGATGGTTTCGGCCAGATCGCCGACAACGGCATAGCTGTCCTCGAACAGCCACAGGGGGATGCCTGCCAGCTCGGCCGCCCATTCGCGCAGGCGGGTGGTGGTGACCGCGCGTTTGGGTCTGCGGCCGGAGAACAGGGCGATTGTCCACAGGCGGTCCGCATCTGTCGCATCGCCAAAGTAATCGGCCAGTGCCGCGACCTTCACATTTGTTTTGGTGCTTTGGTCGATGGTGTTGAAGAGCTGCGCGAACCGCTTCATCTCGCCTCTCCGGCATCGAGAGTCTCGCCTTCGAACTGTGTCGGGATGACCTGAGCCTGCCAGCCGTTTTCGTTCAAGTAACGGGTGAAGACATCCGTGTAACCATGCGTTACATATATATTTTCAGCGCCGGTTTCCGTGATGGCCGACAGCAGCCCGGACCAATCGGCATGGTCCGAAATCACAAAGCCACGGTCGCCCGCGCGCCTGCGGCGCACACCGCGCAGGGCCATCCAGCCGGAGGCAAAGGCGCTTTCCTGCGGGCCGAACCGCCGCGCCCATTTGCTGCCAAGCGCCGAGGGTGGTGACACCACGATCGCACCCGGATGATGTTTCGGATCGACCGCATCGGTGGCATGGATGGTGGCGGGCAGGCGCAGCCCCTGATCGCGCAACACGGCATTGGTCGCCTCCACCGCGCCATGGGTCAGGATCGGGCCGATCTCAGGGTCCAGCATCGACAGCAGGCGCTGCGCCTTGCCCAGGGCATAGGCCCCGAGAAAGGCAGTCTTTCCCGCGGCGGCGCAGGATGCCCACCAGCTGTTGATCTGCCCGGCGACATCGCGCTGGGGCATCCAGCGGAACACCGGCAGGCCAAAGGTGCTTTCGGTGATGAAATGGTGGCATTTGACCGGTGCGAAGGGTTCGGAGAACCCGTCATCGACCAGCTTGTAATCGCCCGAGACCACCCAGACCTCGCCGCCCAGGGCGACCCTGATCTGTGCGGATCCCGGCACATGCCCGGCGGGGTGAAAGGACACATCCGCGCCGCCGATCCGGCGGGTCTCGCCAAATGCGATGCCTTCGGCGCGGATGTCACCCAGACGATGGCGCATGACGGGCAGGGCGGCATGGTTGGCCAGATAGGACCCCATGCCGCTGCGGGCGTGGTCGGCGTGGCCATGGGTGATCAGCGCACGCTCCACCGGCCGCCAGGGGTCGATGTAGAAATCGCCAGCGGGGCAATAGATGCCTTTTTCGGTGAATGTCAGAACCTTTGTGCGTGCCATGCCAGCCAATATAGCTGGCACCTGCGCCTTAGCGAGTCACCGTGCCCAGAAACAGCTTTTCCATACCGTCCATGATGGCGCTGCGCTGGCTGTCGGAGCCCATCAGGATCTCGTGTTCGGCGCCCTCGACCATTTCCAGCCGTCCGCCCTTCCAGCTTGCCATCCTTGCATGCACATGGGGGGTATTCACGATACGTTCGTTGGTGCCCAGCCAGGTGACGGCGGGCAGGCTGGGGGCAGCGCGGCCCGCCAGATGCTCGGTCTCGGCCAGGGCCTCGCGCAGCCAGATGTAGCTGGGGCCGCCGAGGGAGAGTTCGGGATGCGCGCGCAGCTGGTCGCGCATCATGTCGTACATCTGCGCGTCGGTGGTCAGCATGTTGTCGTCGAAAGGCGCGGTCAGCACATAGGGCTCCTTGACCGTGCCGGGGGGCAGGCCGTGGCCCAGCCCGAAACGCGGCATGTTGCGTGCAAGGATCCCGGCGAGAAAGCGCAGCTGCGGCTTGATGTAGATGCCCCACATCGGCCCGGTAAAGGCGGCGGCCTGAACCCCCAGCCCCTCCATCACGGCGCGCAGCCCGATGCAGCCGCCCATCGAATGGGCCAGCAGGAAGTAAGGCCGGGGCAGGCCAAGTTCGCGCGCCGCGCGCATCATTGCCGCCACGTCCTTCTGATAGTCGGAAAAGACCTCGACATGGCCCACCAGCGGGTCGTCGATCAGCCGGTCGGCCAGCCCCTGACCGCGCCAGTCGACGCTCATCGTGGCCAGGCCGCGCGCAGCGAATTCGCGGGCGGTCACGCCATATTTTTCAATATATTCGGTCCGGCCGGGGAACAGCAGCACGGTGCCCCGCGCATGGTCCAATGGCCAGGAACCCACCCTGATCCGCTTCCCGTCGGAGGTCATGGCCCAATGGGCCTGACCGCCGTCAGGTCCCGGCATCACATCCGTAAAAAGGGGGGCGGGTTCCAGCTGCATCAGGCCAGGACAGAGGCCAGTTTCATTGCCATGCCCATGTCGCCGTCAACGGCCAGCTTGCCGGACATGAAGGCGGCGGTGGGGTTTGTATCCCCTTCGAGAATCGACTGGAAGGTGTCGGCATCCGCGCTGAGGGTCACATCCGCTTCTTCATCCCCTGCGCGCGCGCCGGTGCTGTCCATCATGATCGCGCCTTCACCCTGGATGTCGAACTTCGCGGTGCCGTCAAAATCAGCCGCGCTCAGCTTTTCGTTCAGGATCGCAACGGCTTGGTTCACAATATCGCTCATTTCGGGCCCTTTTTGGCAAATTGGCTCCGACACGTCTGGATTTGCGGCGGCAGCCTGTTACATTCACTTTTGTTATGCGTATGTTCAGCGTCAACCTCAAACGTCACCTTACGGCACTTGGCACACTAGTGTTGCTTAGTGGCATGACTGTGGCAGATACCGTGCCCCCCGAACTGCTGGAGAAACTGCGCACCGCGCCCGAAGGCGAGGCACCACGGGTTGCCCGCGAGGTGGAAACCACCTGGGGGCGGTCCGGATCTGCGGCAATGGACCTGTTGCTCAAGCGGGGCCGCGACGCGATGGAGCAAGGAGACTACCTTCTGGCGATTGATCATTTCACCGCGCTGACCGATCATGCGCCGGATTTTGCCGAAGGCTATCACGCGCGGGCAGAGGCGTTTTTCAGGGCCGAACGTTACGGCCCCGCCCTGGGCGATCTGGAACGGACCCTGGCCCTGAACCCCCAGCATTTCGAGGCAATTTTCGGTTTTGCCGTCATGGTTCAGGAGTTCGGCGACCTGCGCCGCGCGGCTGAGCTGTATCGCCGCGTGCTGGCCATTTATCCCCACCATCCTCATGCGGGCGAGGCCTTGACACGGCTGCAGCGCGACGGGATCGGGCGCGAACTCTGATCGGAGACATCTCGTGGCGAGTGATGCGCGGATCGTGGCCGTTCTGGGCCCGACCAATACCGGCAAGACGACCTATGCCATCGAGCGGATGCTGGCGCACCGGACCGGGGTGATCGGCCTGCCGCTGCGCCTGCTGGCGCGCGAGGTTTATGACCGTATCGTGGCACTGCGCGGCCCTTCGGTGGTGGCGCTGGTCACCGGTGAGGAACGCATCGTACCGCCCCGCACCCAGTATTGGGTCTGCACGGTCGAGGCGATGCCGGAGGGCATGGGAGCCGATTTTGCCGCCGTGGACGAGATCCAGCTTTGTGCCGATCCCGAGCGGGGCCATGTCTTTACCGACCGTCTGCTGCGCATGCGCGGGCTGCACGAGACGCTGTTCATGGGCTCGGATACCATGCGCGGCACCATCGCGGCGCTGGTGCCCAAGGTGCAGTTCATGCACCGCGAGCGCATGTCAGAATTGGTCTATTCAGGTCAGAAAAAGATAAGTCGCATGCGTCCCCGCAGCGCGATTGTCGGGTTTTCGGTTGAGAATGTATATGCGATTGCCGAACTGATCCGCCGCCAGAAGGGCGGTGCGGCAGTGGTGATGGGCGCGCTTTCCCCCCGCACGCGCAACGCGCAGGTCGATATGTACCAGAACGGCGAGGTCGATTTCCTGGTGGCGACCGATGCCATCGGGATGGGGCTGAACCTGGATGTGGATCATGTCGCCTTCTCCAGCCTGACCAAGTTCGATGGCCGCCGGATGCGCCAGCTGGCCCCCAATGAACTGGCACAGATCGCGGGCCGTGCCGGGCGTGGGTTCAAATCCGGCACATTCGGCACCACCGGCGATGCCCCGGCACTGGATGATGCGGTGGCGCGGGCGATCATGGATCACCAGTTCACCCCGCAGAACAAGATCAACTGGCGCAACCACGCGCTGCAGTTCGGCTCCATCGACCGGCTGATCGAAACGCTGGAGGCAAAGCCCGAGGACGAACGCCTGGTCCGCGCGCGCGAAGCGGATGATCTGCGCGCGCTCAAGGCGCTGGGGCAGGTGACCGAAGTGTTCGCCCGCGCCAGTGACGGGCCATCAGTGAAGTTGCTCTGGGATGTCTGCCGCATTCCCGACTTCCGCGGCATCAGCCATGCCGAACATGCCGACCTTCTGGAACGCATTTTCTGCGATCTGCACCAGTCGGGCCGCATCCCCGATGACTGGCTCGCGCGACAAATCAAACGCATAGATCGAACCGATGGCGACATTGATGCGTTGTCAAAGCGACTGGCGTTTATCCGCACATGGACCTATGTGGCGCAACGCAAAGGGTGGACCGGAGACGAAAGTCATTGGCGCGGGGCAACCCGTGTCGTAGAAGACCGACTGTCGGACGCCTTGCACGAACGTCTGACCCAGAGATTTGTAGATCGGCGCACATCCGTGCTTTTGCGCCGGCTAGGACAGAAGGAAGCCATGGTGGCCGATGTAAACGAGACCGGTGAAGTTACTGTTGAAGGTGAATACGTAGGCAAGCTGGACGGGTTCCGTTTCCGCGCCGACAAGGGTGCCGGCGGGGCGGAGGAAAAGACCATCAAGTCTGCCGCCCTTCAGGCGCTGGCACCGCAGTTTCACCTGCGGGCGGATCGGTTCTACAACGCTCCTGACACGGAAATCGACTTTACCGAGCAGGGCGGCCTCATGTGGGGGTCTTCTGCCGTGGGCAAATTGGTGCCGGGCAGCGATGCGCTCAAGCCGCAGGTCGAGGTTTTTGTCGATGACGTGGCCGGACCCGAGGTTGTGCAGAAAGTGCAGCGCCGGTTGCAGCATTTCATCGACCGCAAGATTGCAGCGCTGTTCGAGCCGCTGTTGTCGCTGGCGCGGGACGAGGCGCTGGCAGGTCTTGCCAAGGGCTTTGCCTTTCAGCTGGTCGAGAATTTCGGCATCCTCCCCCGTGCCCAGGTTGCCGAAGATGTGAAGGCCCTGGATCAGGATGCCCGTGGCGCGCTGCGCAAACATGGCATCCGCTTTGGCCAGTTCACCATTTTCATGCCGCTGCTGCTGAAACCCGCGCCGACACGGCTGCGGCTGGTGCTGTGGTCCCTGGCGAAGGGATTGAACGAATTTCCTGAATCGCCCCCGCCCGGCCTGGTCACGATCCCGGTCGAGGCGGATGCGCCGCAGGGGGCCGACACGATGTCGGGGTATCGCAACGCCGGGGCGCGTGCGATCCGCATCGACATGCTGGAACGGCTGGCCGACATGCTGCGCGGCGAGGATTCGCGCGGCGGCTTCGAGGCCAAGGCAGACATGCTGTCGATCACCGGCATGACGCTGGAGCAATTTGCAGAGCTGATGCAGGGTCTGGGCTACAAGGCCGAAAAGGGCGAGCGGGAAAAGGTAAAACCGGTCGATATGACAACGCCGAAGGATGGCGCGTCCAAGGTCACGGAGGCGCCTGCCGAAGCACCCGACACGCCGGTGATGGAT
Source organism: Sulfitobacter sp. G21635-S1 (assembly GCF_027213915.1). NCBI lineage: Bacteria > Pseudomonadati > Pseudomonadota > Alphaproteobacteria > Rhodobacterales > Roseobacteraceae > Sulfitobacter > Sulfitobacter sp. G21635-S1. Next base: position 17,196 of record NZ_JAPWGV010000017.1, on the reverse strand, counting down.
GTGGCGACGGAAGAACCCGCAGGCGGGATCACAGCAGAGCCCGCAGCAGAGGCGCCGGCCGATGTGCCGGAACCCGTGGCCGACATGCCTGATGAGGGCATCGCCCCGGTGGCGGCGGATGGGCCCGAGACGCCGAAGGCGGAAGAGCAGATCCCCCAGGTCTCCGAAGGCGAGACACCGCAGGGAACCGCCGCCGATGCAGGCATCGCGGCACCGGAAACCGAAGTCTTCTATACCTTCACCTGGGGTCGCGCACCGCGTGCCAACACCAACCAGCGCCGCGGCGGGGCCGGGGGCGACCGGCCCAAGGGCAAGGGCAAACCCCGCAAGGGTGCGCCGCGCGGCGACAAGGGGGCAAAGGCACAGAACTTCTCGGCGCGTCCCCCCAGGAAGGAAAAGCAGATCGACCCGGACAACCCCTTTGCCGCAGCCCTGATGGGGCTGAAGGACAACAAGTAGATGTCAGAACCCGCGCCGAAACTGCGCGTGGACAAATGGCTGTGGCAGGCGCGGTTCTTCAAGACCCGCTCGCTGGCTGCGGCGCGGGTCTCTGACGGCGCGGTGCGGATCAACGGGGTGGTGACGACCAAACGGGCCAGCATGGTCGGCGCAGGCGACGTGCTGACCTTTGCCACCGGCGATCATGTGCGCGTGATCCGGGTGGAGGCGCTGGGAACAAGACGCGGCCCGGCACCCGAGGCGCAGGGGCTTTACACCGACATGTCCCCGCCAGCCCCCCGATCAGAGGACAAACTGCCTGAAAATCCGGCCTTTGACGGAAAAGGTCGCCCGACAAAGAAGGACCGGCGCATGCTTGATCTTTCTAAGTCCCGGCACCTTGAATGATCCCTTGCGCTGATTTACTCAGACCCTCAGCGACCCTGACAGAGATCCCCGCATGACCTATATCGTCAACGATGCCTGCATTGCCTGTAAATACACCGACTGCGTCGAAGTCTGTCCGGTGGATTGCTTCTATGAGGGTGAGAACATGCTGGTCATCCACCCCGATGAATGCATTGACTGCGGCGTCTGCGAACCGGAATGCCCCGCCGACGCGATCCGCCCGGACACGGAGCCGGACATGGAAAAGTGGGTGGAGTTTAACCGAAAGTATTCAGAGCTTTGGCCGGTGATCATCACCAAGAAGGATCCGCTGCCCGAAGCCGAGGAACGCGACGGCGAGACCGGCAAGCTGGAGAAGTATTTCTCCGAAAGACCCGGCGAGGGCGGGTGATTCGCAAAGTTTCTTCACCTGCAACATGAAGAAATGCCCGTAATCCGTTGTTATTTAAAGGCGCGCGTCAATGTTACCAAGGGTCATCTTTCGGATGCCCCTTTTTTGTGCTATGATGCAGCAACGCTGACAATGACGGTCAATCTCTTCGGATGCGGACGTTCAAATATTATGCCGCCATCAGGGGTTTAAAACACCATTCCACGATCAAGCGCAGCCGGATGTGGCAGGAAACAGCCGCAAGCCGGATGCGCGTTTGACCGTCGGTTCAGCACTGCAATCAACAGCGGGAGATCCCCGCGCTTCAGGAGCCGCCACATGACCAAATCGAAAAAGCTTGATTTCCGCCCCAATGAGTTTGTTGTCTACCCCGCCCATGGCGTCGGGCAGATCATCTCGATCGAGGAGCAGGAAGTCGCCGGCATCTCGCTGGAGCTCTTCGTGATTTCATTCGAGAAAGACAAGATGACCCTGCGTGTGCCGACTCACAAGGCAACCGAGATCGGGATGCGTGCGCTGTCCTCGCCTGACGTGATCACCCATGCCATGAAGACCCTCAAGGGCAAGGCCAAGGTCAAGCGCGCCATGTGGTCCCGCCGGGCGCAGGAATACGAGCAAAAGATCAACTCCGGCGATCTGATCGCGATTGCCGAGGTCGTGCGCGACCTGCACCGGACCGACGACCAGCGCGAGCAGAGCTATTCCGAGCGCCAGCTTTATGAAGCGGCGCTTGAGCGTCTGACCCGTGAAGTGGCCGCCGTCAGCGGTGGCGATGAAAACGCCGCAGCCAAGCAGGTTGGCGACGTGCTGGACAGCCGCGTCGCGGCCTGATTCCATTTGAATTCAAGAACTGCGCCGCGTCCCATCAGGGGCGCGGCGTTTTGCTTTTCAGCTCAGGGCAAAGGCGCTGATCGACAGCAGGCAGCCGATTTCGACAATCTGCTGTGTGGCCCCCAGCACATCACCGGTCTGGCCCGCGATCTTGGCCCGTGCCAGCAGGCCCGTCGCGAAGGTCAGCAGGATGCTGACAAGGATCGTTGCGAACCATCCTGCGGTGAACAGGGCCGCGCATAACCCGATGGCAACTGCGCCCATCAAGGCAGGCGGTGCGGGGATGCCGGTTTGCCGCGACAAGCCCTTGTCCCGGGCCTGCGGCAGGCGCGCCATGGTCCAGACCATGGCAGCCCGCGATATCATTGCCGCCGGGATCAGCGCTGCTGTCAGCGCCCCTGCGTCGATCAGCATGGTGATCAGCTGCCAGCGCAGCACCAGCGAGAGCACGAGGGCGATCACCCCATAGGTGCCGATCTGGCTGTCCTTCATGATCTCCAGCCGCCGCTCCCGGGTCCAGCCGCCCCAGAAGCCATCGGCGCAATCGGCCAGCCCATCTTCGTGCATGGCGCCGGTCAGCACCACGGTGACGGCGATCACGAACATCGCCTGCACCGGGGCAGGCAGGCCAAGACCACCCAGCAGCCAGGCCACAAGTACAGCCGCGACAGCAACCACCAGACCGACCAGCGGATAGGCCCAGGCGGCCTGTGCGGGCGGGCGGCTGCCCGATGCGGCAAAGGCCTGCGCAGGCAGGGGCAGGCGGGTCAGCAGCCCCAGCGCGATGACAAGGTCATGGGGCTGAAACGCCTGCCGCCCTCCGGGAATGTCGCTTCTATCCAAAATTCCGCCCCTTGTGCCCTTTCCGCGCTCAGGCGCTGTCGATAGACAGGGGCAATTCATCATTCAAGCCGAGCATGCCCATGACCCAGCCTTTTGCAAGTCTCTCTGCGTTCCGCGACCTTCTGGCCGCGCCTGAGGGCGTTGACCAGGTGGCCCTTGCGGCAGCGGCGGATCACAACGGACAGCTGACCAAGCCGCCGGGATCGCTGGGCCGTCTTGAGGATCTGGCCCTGTGGTATCGCGGCTGGCGCGGCGGCGACAGGGCCGAGATTGCAGCGCCCCAGGTCATTGTCTTTGCGGGCAATCACGGGGTCGCGGCGCGCGGGGTGTCGGCCTTTCCGGCGGAAGTGACCGGCCAGATGGTGCTGAACTTTCAGGCGGGCGGCGCGGCGGTCAACCAGCTGGCGCGGGTGGCGGGGGCCTCGATGACGGTGGTGCCGCTGGACCTCGACCGGCCCACGGCGGATTTCACCGCAGGTCCTGCGATGACGGAGGCCGAACTGGTCGCGGCGCTTGCCGCAGGCTGGAATGCGGTGGATGTCACCGCCGATCTGCTGGTGGTGGGCGAGATGGGCATTGCCAATACCACAAGTGCGGCCGCACTTGCCCTCGCGCTGCTGGGCGGCGATGCGGCGGAGTGGACCGGGCGCGGCACCGGGGTCGGTGATGCGGCGCTGGCGGTCAAGACGGAAGTGGTGCGCGCGGGCGTGGCGCTGCATGGCGGGCAGGGTGACGGGTTGGAGACCCTGCGCCGGCTGGGCGGGCGCGAGCTGGCCGGGATGGCCGGCGCGATGGCGCGGGCGCGCAGCCTGCGCATTCCGGTGATCCTGGACGGTTTCATCTGCTGTGCGGCGGCGCTGTGTCTGGAACATACCCGGGCTGGAGCGCTGGATCACGCCGTTGCAGGCCATCTGAGTGCCGAAGGCGGTCACGCGCGTCTGTTGCAGGCGCTGAACAAGGAGCCGCTGCTACAGCTGGGCCTGCGGCTGGGCGAAGCCTCCGGCGGGACGCTTGCGATTTCCGTGCTGAAAGCGGCGCTGGCCTGCCATGGCGGGATGGCAACCTTTGCTCAGGCAGGTGTCAGCGACGGCTGAACCGGGGGGAACCTGCGCCGATGGCCCTTTCGGAAAGACCAGACTCACCTGACGCTGCTTTAGAATGAAGTGCCAGGCAATTCTGACCCAAACCGGCCTTTCGACGCGGGGTGCGCGAGGGTCTGCTGTGCTGGACAAAACTGCCGCTTGATCACAGGGAACCAAAGCCCGGAACAAGCCGCAGGCGCCGGGCCATCGCCTGCCCGCCCGTCGCACCGAAGGTGCGCCGTTGATCGTCGGCATGCCTTTGGCATGACGGGTAGGCGATTTGGTGAGACTGGGTGATACTCTGAGAGGTATCACCACGGTTGAGAAATCAAGTGGCATGGACAGACGTCAGGATCGCCCACCCCGGGCAGGCGACGGCCCGGCTTGTGCTTGATGTCGGCGGTGGAGGCGGCTCAATCCCGACCTTCGCTGCATTCTCACGAAGACCGCTTGGCCCCGCCTCGACCATCGGACGTAGCGCCGCGCTCTGGCCCAGGGATGTGACACAACGCCCGGTTTGCTTACACCCACAGCGTATCGGGACAAACCTGCAACACCGCACATCACTTTTCGCATTCGACCGAAGGGAGAGGCAGCGAACAAGTGATCCAAGTATATCCCGGATCGCTTTTTAAGCGCGCTTCTTCTCTTCGTGGTCGACGCGGTTGAGAAAGGCGGTTTCGAGGTCCTTCTGCAGCTCCTTCGCGCGGGCCACATAGGCCTTGTTCTGCGAGGGGTCGATGTCCGGACGCCAGAGCGCGGCCAGTTCGCGCACCGACTTGCGGTCATGGGCATAGAACATGCGCTGCGCCTCGGCGGCCTCGTATTCCGACAGGCCGAGGTTTTCCAGCACATAGCGGCCGGCCCGCAGCGAGCTGTCGAACATCTCGCGCACGATGTCATCCGCCCCGGCCTGATACTGGCGGTAGACGTCGGTGCGGTCATGGGCACGGGCGACGATATGCAGATCGGGCCGTTCCTTGCGGGCATAGGCGATCAGCTGCAAGGCCGATTTCTGGTCGTCCAGCGCGACCACAAGCACGCTGGCCTCGCGCAGACCCGCCTTGCGCAGGATATCGGGGCGGGTGGGGTCCCCCAGAAAGGCCTTGAACCCGAAGCGGCGCATCACCGCGATCGTATCGGGGTTGTGGTCCAGTACCACGGTCTGGAATCCGCTGGCCTGCACCAGCCGGTTTACGATCTGGCCGAAGCGTCCGATGCCCGCAATGATCACCGGCCCGGATTCGTCGATCTCATCGGGGGTCAGGGGCCCGTGTTTGACGTCCATCCGCCGGCTGATCCGGTCATAGAGGATGAACAGCAGCGGCGTGATCAGCATCGACAGCGCGATCACCAGCAGCAGGGTCTCTGCAATCGCGCCCGGCATGACGCCGGTGGCGACCGAAAAGCTGACCAGCACAAAGCCGAATTCCCCCGCCTGCGCGAGGCTGAGGGCAAAGAGCCACTGGTCCCGTCCCCTGAGCCGGAAGATCCGCCCCAGCACGCCCAGGATCAGCCCCTTGACCACGATCACCAGCACCGCCATCCCCACCAGCAGGATCGGCTTGCTGAACAGCAGTTCAAAATTGATCCCGGCCCCCACGGTGACAAAGAACAGGCCCAGCAACAGGCCCTTGAAGGGTTCAAGGTCGGTCTCCAGCTCGTGGCGGAACTCGGACGAGGCCAGAACCACACCCGCCAGAAAGGCGCCAAGGGCGGGGGAGAGGCCCACCAGCATCATCAGAAAGGAAATGCCGACAACGATCAGCAGGGCCAGCGCGGTATACATCTCGCGCAGGTTGGCGGAATGGATGAAGCGAAAGACAGGGCGGGTAAAGAACACGCCGACAATGATGATCGACAGGACCGCGCCGATGGTGACCAGCGTGATGCCCCAGCCCGGCAGGCCCTGGACAAAATCGAAGGCCGCCGTTGCAGCGGCTGGGCCGTGATCGCCCGCTTCGGCGCCATGGGCCGCATCCACCTGCTCGGGGTTAAGCGATATCGACCCGTCCGGCAGGATGCCACCGATGCTGCCGCTGGCCAGCAGGGGCAGCAGCGCCAGGATCGGGATCACCGCGATATCCTGGGTCAGCAGCACCGAAAAGACGCTGCGCCCGCCGCCGGTCTGCATCAGGTTCTTCTCGGACAGGGTCTGCAACACGATGGCGGTCGACGACAGTGCCAGCGTCAGCCCCACTGCCAGCGACACGTTCCAGGGCTGGCCATATGACATCGCGACCCCCATCAGGGCCGCCGAGGTCAGGATGATCTGAAGCCCGCCCAGCCCCAGCAACCTGTGCCGCATGTCCCACAGGGCGCGCGGCTCCAGCTCCAGCCCGATGAGGAACAGCATCATGACCACGCCGAATTCCGCGAAATGCTGCAGATCCTTGGTCTCGGACCCGACAAGGCCCAGCACCGGGCCAATCAGGATGCCTGCCGCCAGATACCCCAGCACCGACCCCAGCCCCAGACGGGCGGCGATGGGCACCGCGATCACCGCAGCTGCAAGATAGATCGAGGCCTGGAACAGGAAGCCTTCCATGTGGGTCCTTTCAAAAGGGTTCAGGTGGGCAGAGGCCCATCGCGTTTGAGCTGGTCCATCACGATCTGGCTGTGCACCCTGGATACAGCCGGATGCGGCAGCAAGACCTCGTGAATCAGCCGGTTCAGGCTGGGTAAGTCCTCACAATAGACACGCAGCAGGTAATCCGCATCCCCCGTCATGGTCCAGACGCTCACAATCTCGGCACGGCTGGCCATTAGTCGCGCAAAACTGCGTGAATGGTCGGGACCATGGGTGCCCAGGTGGACCTGGACAAACCCCTGCACGTTCAGGCCCAGGCGAACGGGATCCAGCCGGGCGGTGTAGCCCTGAATATAGCCTTCGCTTTCCAGCCGCTGCCGCCGCCTGCCTGCCTGCGAGGGCGACAGGTTCAGCGTCTCGCCCAGCTCTTGCGCCGTCAGATGGGCGTCGCGCTGCAGGGCGGCGAGCAGTCTTGTGTCGATATCATCCAACATGATGCGCATTTCCCGCGTGGAATACAGGTATCATGCGGTATTTATGTGTAAATTACCAGAACCTTCCCCAATTATGCGCAGCATTGGCAGGCATCGGAACTTATCCTGAGCCCAACAGTTCCACATTTGTTGAGGAGGCTTCTCATGGGACCTTTCCCGCACGACGCACCGAAATCCAGAATCACCGCCGAGAACCCCGCAGGCACCGACGGTTTCGAATTTGTCGAATTCGCATCGGAGAATCCGCAGGAACTGCGCGATCTCTTTGCCCGCATGGGCTATACCCATGTGGCCAACCACAAGACCAGGAAGATCGAGCTTTGGCAGCAGGGTGACATCACCTATGTGCTGAACGCCGATCCCGACAGTTTTGCCGCCCGGTTCGTGGCCGAACACGGCCCCTGCGCCCCGTCAATGGGCTGGCGTGTGGTCGATGCCAAACGGGCGCTTGCGCATGCGCTCGCCAATGGGGCCGAGGAATATACCGGCGACGGCAAGGTGCTGGATGTGCCCGCAATCATGGGGATCGGCGGCTCGCTGCTCTACTTTGTGGATCAATACTACGACACCTCGCCCTACAACTGGGAATACGACTGGATTGCCACGTCCAAGCCCGAAGGTGTCGGGTTCTATTATCTCGATCACCTGACCCACAATGTGTTCAAGGGCAACATGGACGTCTGGTTCAAGTTCTACGGCGATCTGTTCAACTTCCGCGAAATCCGCTTTTTCGACATCGAGGGCAAGTTCACCGGGCTGACCAGCCGCGCGCTGACATCGCCCTGTGGCCGGATTCGCATCCCGATCAACGAGGACCGCGATGAGAAAGGCCAGATCGTGGCCTATCTCAAGAAATACAAGGGCGAAGGCATTCAGCACATCGCCGTTGGCGCGCGCAACATCTACGATGCGACCGACGCCATCGCGGAGAAGGGCGTGCAGTTCATGCCCGGCCCGCCCGAGACCTATTACAAGATGAGCAAGGACCGCGTGACCGGCCACGAGGAACCGCTGGAGCGGATGCAGAAACACGGCATCCTGATCGACGGCGAAGGCGTGGTGGATGGCGGCGAAACCCGCATCCTGTTGCAGATCTTCTCGAAAACCGTGATCGGCCCGATCTTTTTCGAATTCATCGAACGCAAGGGCGATGACGGATTTGGGGAAGGCAACTTCAAGGCGCTGTTCGAAAGCATCGAGCAGGAACAGCTCGACAGCGGCGAACTGAAAGCCTCCTGAGCGGCGCAATCCGGAATGATGAGCAGAGGGGGCGGGCCTGCGGGCGCTGCCCCTTTCAGCTTCTCAGCCTCTTGGCATGGTCAGCACGACAGACCGGCCACCCTTGGTATAGCGCAGTTCGGCATCCCCGATGGCAGAGACGCGGCCACCGTCGATCCGGTCGCCCACGACAACTTTCTTGTACCGCCCGTTGCCCAGACGGACCAGCGCGCGGCGGTTCGAGGGCTTCCCGTAGACACCGATCAGATTGACCTTGCGCAGGTTGATGGCGTTCTTGACCGTCGCCTGTTTCGCAACCGAAGTCTTTGACGGAATGCTGGGGGAGACCGTGCGCGGTGCCACGCTGCCTGCACTGGCGACGCGGGTTTCCTCTGCCGGCGCCGTGCGTTCGGCACGTTTGACGATACGGTCAAAGTTGCGGGGCCGCGTATCGGGCCGGGCCGATGCGGCAACGGCAAATTTCGTCGGGTTCTCAAAAGCGGTCGGCTGTGCGGGTGTCTCCAGCGCCAGCGCCACCGCTTCTGTGGTATCGGCGGGGGCAATCGCCGGTGCGGCGGCCTCTGCCGCCTGTTCCTGCACCGATTGCGGACGCAATGCGGGGCGGTACTGGCTCAGCTCGTCAATGGTCAACCCGTCGAACTGCGCACGTTCCGCATTCTCGATCAGCCCGCCGGGCCGGGTCCTGGGCCGGAAGGCGGCCAGCACGTTCAGCTCCGGCACATCCTCTGCGGTTTCCGCGGTCTGGGGCTGATAGCGGGCCATGATGGTATCGGGGGGCAGGACATCGGGTCTGCCCAGATAGATGGTGACGCCCTCGGGGTTTACCGTTCCTGCCGACGTCGGAATCACCAGGCCATTTGCGCCGATGGCAAAGCGGGTCCCTGCAGCGGCAGGGTTCGCGACCTCGCCCAGGGCAGTGTCGGTCAGCAGGCTGTCCAGCGCGGGCAGGGCAATTGCATCCGCAGCGGTGCTGACCGGGTCGATGCTGGTCAGGTAAAGATCTTCGATTGCGATTTCGCCTGCCGGATCCGGCGGCACGATGGGGGCGCGGGGCCAGATCCCGGTGGCCGCGTATTTTGCTTCAAGCTCGGCCTCGCTGAGGTCCAGTTCGACCGGGGGCAGGGGCTCGCGCAGGGCGTCGAGCACGGCACCGTCTTCCTCGGTCAAGCCGCTGTCCAGTGCGGCGGTCTGCACCGGGTCGTTGGTTTCGGGCGCGGGTTGCTCGGGCAGCGGCGTGTCCGGGGCCGCGGCCACTTCCGGCGTGGGGCGCGGACCGAACAGCCGCGACAGGCTCATGCCCTCGTCAAGGAAGACCGAGGCCCAGGCCGCGACACCGGCCAGGAACACCAGCAGCACCGCCGTCAGGATCAGCCCGAGGAAACGGGGCTTGCCGCCAACTTCGGTCCTGCGGGCACCAAAAACGGTCATCCGCTCCGCTTCGGATACTGCTGCGCCGCCGGGTTGCGGGGCCGGACTGGCCGGGATGCGCCTTTCGGGCGCGGATGCCCCTTTGCGCCTGCGGCTCAGGAAACCACCGCGTGCGGGCACGGGGGCAGCGGCGGGCGCGGTAACTTCCGGCCTCGGGACAGGTGTGTCAAAGGAAGAACTGTCCGGCCGGAGCACCGCATCCTCGCCGGTGGGCAGGGCGGTGGGCGCGCCGAGCGATGGTTCGCGCCGCGCACCTTCAAGCGTGGGCGCCGCCGATCCGCCGCGCCGACTGGCGAATCCGGCAGGTTCCGCACGCAGCGGCGGCAGGGGGGCAACAGGTGTCGCCTTTTCCGCCCGCGCGGCCCGCAGGGAGGGTATGACAGGCACATCCTGCGCTGCCCTGGCGTCGGCCGGATCGGCAGGGCTGTCAGAGGCGGCGGCATCCGGCTTGTCTTCTGCGGGGGCAATCCTGGCTGTTTCGGGCTCCGGCGTGACAACCACCGGTGCGGCCCCGATCGGCGGGGCCGGCACGGCAGGTGTTGGTGCCGGGGCCGGGGGCAGTTTGACGGCGCGGTCCTCACCCTTCTCCGCTGCAGGTCTTGCTGCTTCGGGTTCCGATGGCGGCGGCGGCGGGGCGCTCCGGGATGTGGCCGTCGCGTCGCCACGCGGTGCGGCGGGTGCGTCCGGTGCGGCGGGTGCGTCCGGTGCGGCAGGCTGTTCAGCGGCAGTTGCCTCAGGCTTTGGCGTCTCGGAGGATGTGGCCTCAACCGGTTCAGCTTCTGCCTCTGACGGGGCGGTGCGGGGGGCTTCTGAAGGTTCGGGCGTCTTCCGGGCCGGCGGGGCTGTCGGCGCCTCTGCCGTGTCATCGGGCGCAGCTGTGGAGGCGGCAGGCGGCGCCGCCCTGTCGGGTTTCTGAACGGCGGCATCCGGTGCGGCAGGCGCAGGTCCGGCCGCGACCGGGCCGTCCGGCACGGTGACATTTCCGATCACGACGACGGCGATGCCATCGGCCTCCACGGTTTCGCCGTCCTCCAGCAGTTCCGAGGCCGCCTCTGTCTGGCCAAAGAAAGGTTCCCCCAGGTAGGGGCTGTTGCCCGGTACGGCGGCAAAGCTGACCGGGTGAAAACGATGTTCCACGGCGAAGGCCTCAGCCTCTGCCAGGGTTTCGCGGGCCACGGCGGCCACATGGGTGCGCGGCCCGTCGAGGCTGATGTCAAAGGCAAGTTCCGAGACCGCATAGGGGGTGGCCCCGTCCAGCGCCGCGCGGGCGGCTTCGCGGCGGTCCGCTTCGGACATGCCGGGGGTGTCGATGGTCAGATACTTGATCTGAGCGTCCGGCAGCAGCAGCTTGCTGCGCAGGCCAGCCGGTTCCAGCGCGGTGGCGGATTTCCGCAGGACGGCGAGATCTGCGTTCAGGTCATCGGCGGTCAGCGCCACCTCGCCGACAATACGCCAGCCTCCGGCCGCGCGATGCAGCAGCCGAATTCCTTCAAAAGACAGCGAAAGGGCAAAATCTGGCTTCATCGTCACAACTTTAACACAGTGGTTCTGCGCTTTACAGGGCACCTTCCCGGTGCAGCGTAGGTTAGCGCAGGGTCCCGCGCAAGAAAAGCCACACTCCCGGCAACGGGAGTGTCGGGCAGGGGGCAGGGGCCCGGTTCAGGCCCCTGCCGCCCAGGTCAGCCTGCCGCCTTGCTGAGCGCCTGATCAAGGTCCGCAATCAGGTCGTCCGGGTCCTCGGTGCCGACGGAGATCCGCACCACATTGGGGCCCGCACCGGCGGCAACCTGCTGTTCGGTGCTGAGCTGGCGGTGCGTGGTCGAGGCCGAGTGGATCACCAGCGATCTTGTATCGCCCAGGTTGGCGACATGGCTGAAGATCTCAAGCGCTTCGACCAGTTTCACACAGGCCTCGTAGCCGCCCTTGACCGCGATGGTGAAAAGCGCGCCCGCGCCTTTCGGGCAGAGCTTGGTCCCGCGTTCGTAATAGGGGGAGGATTTCAGGCCGGCATAGGTCACCGCGTCGATCCGGTCGTCCTTTTCCAGCCATTCCGCGATCTTCCTGGCGTTGGCTACATGGCGGTCCATGCGCAGGGACAGGGTTTCGATCCCCATCAGGGTGTAATGTGCCGCCTGGGGGTTCATCGTCATGCCCAGGTCGCGCAGCCCGATGGCAATGCCGTGGAAAGTATAGGCCAGCGCGCCGAAGGTCTCGTGGAATTTCAGACCGTGGTAGGCGGGTTCGGGCTGGCTGAGCGAGGGGAACTTGTCATTCGCGGACCAGTCGAATTTCCCTGAATCCACCACGCAGCCCCCGGTGACGGTGCCGTTGCCGGTGAGATACTTCGTGGTCGAATGCACCACCAGTGTCGCGCCATGTTCGATGGGTCGGCAGAGGTAGGGCGTGGCGGAGGTATTGTCGATGATCAGCGGCACGCCGGCCTCATCCGCGATGTCGGCAATGGCACGGACGTCCATGATATAGCCGCCGGGGTTCGCGATGGCCTCGCCAAAGATAGCGCGGGTGTCGTCGTCCACCGCCGCGCGGACCGCGTCGAGGTCATCGAAATCGACGAATTTGCAGGACCAGCCAAAGCGTTTGATGGTCTGGCTGAACTGGGTGACGGTGCCGCCGTAAAGCCGGGTGGAGGCGATGATGTTCTTGCCCGGCCCCATCAGCGGGAAGATCGCCATGATCTGGGCCGCATGGCCCGAAGAGCAGCAGACCGCGCCGACGCCGCCTTCGAGGGTGGCGATGCGTTCCTGCAGGACAGCGACGGTGGGGTTGGTCAGGCGCGAATAGATGAAGCCCACTTCCTGCAGGTTGAACAGCGCCGCCGCGTGGTCGGTGTCGCGGAACACATAGGCGGTGGTCTGGTAGATCGGCGTCTGGCGCGCCCCGGTGGCCGGGTCCGGGCGGGCCCCCGCGTGGATTTGCAGCGTGTCGAAGCCGTAGGTGGGTCCGTCGGTCATGGTCTCTCTCCCAAGGGTGTTTGCCACATGGGTAAGCGATTGGCCTGTGCCACACAAGAGAGCGGCGCGGGGGACGGCGGTGCGCAGGCGTGACCAAAAGGCGCGGCTGCGCCGCATGCGATTACAGGTGCCCGTGGCGGGCCTGAGCCCATCGCGCCGGCGTTGCGCGGATGCGGGACGGCGTGCCGTGTATTTTGGGAACAATGAAGCGGATCAGCGAATCCAGAAGCCGTTTTTCTTGATCCGGTTGCGGAGCGCCTGTTCCTTGCGCGGCAGGTCGTTCTGATCGAAAAGCGCGCGGACCTTGTGGCCGCGGCTTTGGTAGACCATGCGTTTGACCGCTTCGGAGCCCTTGAGCACCTTCTTGAGCCTGTTGGGGGCGGTGACGCGTTCCAGCACCTGGATCGCATGGTCGCTTTCGCGGGCGTAGAGCAGGGGCAGCAGGCGGTAGTGGCAGGTGATGCTGCCGTCCAGCAGGCCCGGCGGCAGGCTGTCCTTGCCGCCGCCCAGGGCATGGATGACCAGCGGCAGGGCGATCTGGTCAAGCCAGGGATCGAAGCTTTGCGCGCAGAGTTCGACCGGCGGGTTGTCGCGGATCGCCAGGGCGTATTCCAGGAACTTTTCGCCGAAGACATGGGGGCAGCGGTAATAGAAGAACCCGGCGTTGAAGTAGAGATAGCGCTGCCAGTATTCATCGGGCTGGGTCAGGTCGAGGCTGCTGTCGAAATCCAGATCGAACTTGTCATAGAGGCTTTTCCACAGCCCCGCGTAGCCTGGCCCGTAGAGCTGCGGAATCGGCCAGGTGCCTTCGCGGCGCAGGGAGGCGCCGGGGCGGTCAAAATCGAAAGGCACATCCGAAAGCGCGCCGGTGATCAGCGTGTCGGTGTCGAAAAACACAAAGGGTTCACCCTTTGGCAGGGCGCCGAGCATCTCGATCTTGTTGCCATAGGGGTAGCTGCTGCCGAAATACCGGCTGTCGAAGGGAATGATCTCGGCCCCGAGGTCGGTCAGGGCGGCGCGGATGTCGGCGGTCTGAATCCGGGGGTCCGATTTCCACAGCGGGCCGGGTTGCGGTTCCATCACCAGCAGGCGGCCTTTGAAATCCGGGCTCATCTCGCGCAGGGAGGCGGCAAGGATCAGCGCCTCGTAGGACAGCCGTCCGGCCTGTCCCACAACCGCAATGTTGTAGGTTTGCGATTGCACGGGTTTGCGTGCCATACTTTGATTGCCCCTGTGACCTGCCCTGTTTTTTCTTGGGGTGACTATAGGGGCATATGCAATTTCGCAAAAGGCGGCATTTGGGCCGGGAGTGAGGGATTGAAGTGATGTTGGATTTCTTTTTTGCCATTTTGGCGGCAGGTGCGCATGGGGCCGGGGAGGCCGCACCCATGCCCAGGGAAACGGCAGTGGCCGAGGCGGCGGCCCCCGCGGCCCCCGTGGCACCGGCTGCGCCACCTGCCAGCGTATCGGTCGGGCAGGGATCGGTCGTGATCGGGCAGGGGACCCTGCTGGAAGGGGTGCCTGCCACGCCTGCGCCTGCCACGGCGCCTGTTGCCGCAGCCCCGGCACCCGCGCAGATCCCGTTCAACATGGCGGTTGTGCCCGCGGGCCTTGTGGCAGAGCCGCAGACCCCCAGCGGCAAGTTCACCACCGCGGGTGAAATCAAGCCGATCCTGAACGCGACAAAGGGCAATTGGGTGGCTGTGCGCCAATACGGCGGCAAGGACCTGCTTTACATCACCCATCTGTGGAGCTGGCGCTGCGGCCTGTCCGCCATTGCGATTTCCGTGAACGGTGAGGCGATGCAGAACTGGCCCTTGCCGCCCTGTCACCTGGAATATGCGACACCCAATGCGATCCTGGAAGAGGATGGGCTGCCCTATCTGTCCTTGCGCGAAGGGGCGGTTGAAAGCATCACGATCCAGATCGTCTATGACGATCTGAGCATGGATATGGCCAGTTTCGACCGCAGCGCCGTGCTGATCCCGTGATCCTGTGTGATGGCGCGGTCAGATATCCTTCATCAGCCTGAGCGCGTCATAGATCGCCGCATGGGTGTTGCGCGATGACACGGCATCGCCGATCCGGAACAGCTGGAATGTGCCGTCGGGATTGCGGGTGATCTGCTGCGGCCGGCCTGCAATCAATGCGTTGTGGTCGACTTCGCCGCCATTGCGAGAGGCCGCGCGCAGGTCGAAATAGAGATCGTCCAGCGGGCGGGTGCCATAGTTGACCACCACCTGATCATAGCTCGCCTGATAGCTGTGATCGCTGTAGTCGGTGCCGATGGTCGCGGTCAGGCGGTTGCCGTCGCGGATGACATCCAGCAGGCGGCGGGTGACGGTAAAGGTCACGTCCTTGTCCGACAGGTTCTTCAGATAGGGCGTCAGCGTCATCCCCATCACCTCGGGGGAGAAGGTGCGGTCGGGTGTCATCACCTCAACCTTCGATCCGGCGATGGCGGCGATTTCGGCGGCCTGCAGGGCCGGGTGGTCCCCGCTCTCGTCGTAGATCAGCACATGGCCCGCCGGTTTCACGTCGCCTGCGATCAGGTCCCAGGCGGTGACGACCTCCGGCAGGTCGCCTTGTGTTTCGTAAAGCTCCGTATTGGGCAGGCCGCCGGTGGCGACGATCACCACATCTGGGTTCAGCGCCAGGACATCTGCCGCCTCGGCCCAGGTGTCGAAGTGGAATGTGACGTCGCGCGCCATGCATTGGGCCATGCGCCAGTCGATGATGCCGATCATGTCGCGGCGGCGCGGGCTTTGCGCGGTCAGTCGGATCTGGCCGCCGGGGAGGGCGGCGGCTTCGAAGACGGTCACATCATGGCCCCGTTCGGCGGCGACGCGCGCGGCCTCCAGCCCGGCGGGGCCTGCGCCCACGATCACGATCTTGCGGCGCGCGCTGGCGGGGGGGATGCGGTGCGGCATGGTCAGCTCGCGCCCGGTGGCGGCATTGTGGATGCACAATGCCTCGCCCGCCTGATAGATGCGGTCGAGACAATAGGTGGCCCCGACACAGGGGCGGATATCGTCTTCGCGCCCTTCCACGATCTTCTGCACGATATGGGGGTCGGCCATATGCGCGCGGGTCATGCCGACCATGTCGAGCAGCCCGGCCCGCACCGCGTGGCGGGCTGTCGCCACGTCCGGGATCTTGGCGGCGTGGAACACCGGCAGGTCGGCGATCTGCTTGATGCGGCCTGCGAAATCCAGATGCGGGGCAGATTGCATGCCCTGCACCGGGATGACATTGACCATCGCCGGGTCACTGTGGACCCGCCCCCGGATCACATTGAGGAAATCAAGCTGGCCGTCCGCGCAAAGCCTTTTGGTGATCTCGACCCCTTCCGCTTCGTCGATGCCGCCCTTTTGTGCCTCATCGGCGGTATAGCGGAAGCCGACGATGAAATCCCTGCCCACCCGTTTGCGCACGGCGCTCAGCACATCCATGGGAAAGCGCATGCGGTTTTCCAGGGTATCGGCGCCATAGGGTCCGGTCAGCTGGTTGGTCAGCGGCGACCAGAACTGATCGAGCAGGTGGCCGTAGACCTCCAGTTCGATCCCGTCCATGCCGCCCGCCTGCATCCTTTCGGCGGCATCGGCAAAGTCGTTGATGATGCGTTCGATGTCCCAATCCTCGACCAGCTTGGGAAAGGCGCGGTGCGCGGCCTCCCGGTGGCGGGTGGAGGAGACCGAAGGCAGCCAGTCACCCTTGTTCCAGACGGTGCGCCGGCCGAGGTGGGTGAGCTGGATCATGACGGCACAGCCATGGGCGTGCAGGGCGTCGGTCAGGTCGCGGGTATGAGGAACAACCTCGTCCCGGTAGGCGAGGATGTTGTTGAACACCGGCGGGCTGTCGCGCGCGACGGAGGCCGAACCGGCGGTCATCGCCATTGCCACGCCCGCCTTTGCCCGTTCCTCATGATAGGCGATGTAGCGGTCCCGGGGCATGCCGTCCTGCGCATAGGCCGGTTCATGGGCGGTGGTCATGATCCGGTTCTTCAGGGTCAGGTGCTTGAGCTGGAAGGGTTGCAGCAGGGGATCTGTGGACATCGGGCAGGCCTTCCGGGGCAGGGATTTTCGGCAAAGGTCAATGACGGCGCTGCCCGCTGTCAATCTGCAAAGCGGCATTGATATGCGAAAGCCGACAAATCGGGGCGGTCATGTCTGCTCATGTCACCCCGGGGTGTGGAACGTCGCGCAGCATTGACGTGATGCACCCGGATTTCCTGAATCCTGTCGACGAGCCGCGTCATGCAATTTTGGCCCGAACGTCAGGCGTTTCTGAGCCAAGCCGGACCATCGGCGTGGTCTGGGTCAGGGACCGGTGTGAGGGACATTGCTGCCGTCGATCACTGGCACCCAGGCCCGGAACAAGCCGAAGGCGCCGGGCCATCGCCTGCCCGCCCCTCGGGTAGGCGATTTGGTGAGGCTAGTTGTTCCCTCGATGAGATTCAACATGGTTGAGAAATAAAGTGGCATGAACCAAGGTCAGCATCGCCCACCCCGGGCAGGCGCTGGCCCGGCTGACGCCTCAT
>NZ_JAPWGV010000016.1:0-130029 GCF_027213915.1 Sulfitobacter sp. G21635-S1 | reverse complement strand
GCTGCGCTCACATCAGGGCGCCAGCGGCAAAATCCGTCTCGCGCGGGTGGGCGACAATGAATGTCAACACGACCTAGCGGTCCGGCCCGGTGACCGGGGCCGTTCTGGGGCCCATCGGTCCGGCACCGCCGGGCGGGGGCGTGGATCTGGCATGCATGATCACATTGGTACGCCGATGCAGGAAATAGGCAAAGCAGGCCGTTGCCCCCATCGCCGGGATCAGCAGCCCCATCGCAAGTACCGCATTCCCAAGGAGCGCCCCCAACGTTCCCACAAAGAGGCCAGAGCCCATCTGGATAAAGCCCAGCATCGCTGCCGCCGCGCCCGCCTCGCGCCGGAACGGGGCCAGCGCGACGGTCGACATGTCGGGCATCACGAATGCGATGCCAAAGGCATATATCGCAACCGGGATCATCACATGCAGGAAACTGGGTGGCCAGATCAGCAGGCTCATGGTCCCCAGGCTGCCAAGGGCAATCAGGGCAAGGCCAATCGGGACCAGCCGTTTGGCGCTGAATCTGTTCATCAGGGCGCGCATGATCAGTGATGCTGTAAAGAAGCTGCCCGATTGGGCCAGCATCGCCAGGCCGAACTGCTGTGGTGTCAACCCGACCTTGTCGATCAGGATGAAGGGCAGGAAAGTCGCCTGTGCATAGATTGCTCCCAATGCGCCACCAATCACCCCGGCGGCAGTCAGGAACTGGCGGTTGCCAAGCAGCATCCGGTAACT
This sequence comes from Sulfitobacter sp. G21635-S1, assembly GCF_027213915.1. NCBI lineage: Bacteria > Pseudomonadati > Pseudomonadota > Alphaproteobacteria > Rhodobacterales > Roseobacteraceae > Sulfitobacter > Sulfitobacter sp. G21635-S1. The sequence continues at coordinate 129,299 of NZ_JAPWGV010000016.1, read as the reverse complement.
GCGCCCCAATGCGCGGAGGTTCAGGCGCGACAGATCCCGTTCAACGGTTTCCTTCATCCACAAGAGCACCGCCATGATCGCGCCCAGGCCGATCAGGGTCATGACCACGAACAAGGACCGCCAGCCAAACACCAGCAGCATCAGCCCACCCAGGGTCGGGGCCAGCGCGGGCCCCAGCGCCAGGATAATCCCGATCAGATTCATGATCCGCGAGGATTTTTCATCCGTGAACAGATCGCGTACCAGAGCACGCGAAATCGCGACACCCACTGACGCACCGACGCCCTGTGCGAACCGGGCAAGGATCAGCATCTCGACCGTGGGTGCCAGCATCGCCAGCACGCTGGCGGCACAATAAAGCAGCAGAAACGCAATTGTGACCGGCCTGCGCCCCAGCGCATCGGACAAGGGCCCTGCAACCAGTTGCGCACAGGCAAACCCCCCGAAATAGAGTGTCAGCGTCAGCTTGATCACGGATTCGGAGGCACCGAAAGCGGCCACCAGTTCGGTCATTGCCGGCGTGTACAGCGCCATCGAAACCGGTCCGATGGCCACCAGAGAGGCCCCGATGAAGCTGACGCGCCTCTCACTCATGATCGGCGCGGCGGTCATTCCGGCACCATCTGCGTATCGCGCAGACTGCGCGGCTCTTCCAGGTTGCTGCGCACTTGCAGGCACACAGATTTGAAGGCCGCGAAATCCTCCGCCTTCACCCCGGCAAAAGCGATCTTCCGCGACCGTTCCCCGGCGATCTGTATCTGTTCCAGTATCTGCCCCGCCTCCGGTGTCAGACGGGCAATCTTGGCGCGCCGGTCCTTGGGGTCCGCGCAGCGTTCGATCAGGCCCGCGCGTTCCAGCCGGTCCAGAAAAGCGGTGACACTCATCGGGGCGCATCCCAACCTCTCGGCCAGGTGATGCTGGCGCATGCCGCCGCAGACCGACATATGCGCCAGAACCCGCGCCTCTGCGGCCGTCACACCGATCTGCGCGCGCTCAATCTCACGCTCGAATGCAAGCCGCATCAGGCGGGCAGTGGTGCTGACCAGGAATCCCGGTGAATCGGGGTCAATTTTCGGAGCCATGGAGGCAGTCGCCATATACTAAGGTTAGCTTATTATATGGCGAACATATTTTCTGCACCGCAGAAGTCAACGGTGCCGGCGATGTTTTTCTTGTCCCGCCCCGCCGTTCAAAGCAGCGTGGTGTTGAAATCACCGCGCAGCGCAACTTCGAGCAGCTCCAGATCTTCCGAACACTCGCGGTATTGCGACACCATGCCCGGCGGGATCACAAAGGCATCTCCGGGCTGCAGGTCGCGGTCTTCCTGGCCTTCGGCGCTCAGCGTCATGGTGCCTTCCATGACAAAGGTGAAATGGATGTCGGCGTCATGTTTTGCGGGCACTGTCGTGCCACCGTCAGAGCGCACCACCTGAATGCCCGCGACACCCCTGGTTCCTTCGGCGATCCCGGTGTCACGCATCGTGAACCCCGGCATGCGGAAGGGATGCCAGCGTGCGCCTTCCTTGACGTGATGCACAAACCGCTGCCCGTCCCATTCGCGTGCCGGGTCGCCCTTGCCGTTGGGCAGGGTAAAGTCGTGGTCGATGGTGGTGACATGTTCCGCTGGCACGCCGATCTCGATCACTTCGATCTCGGCGGAGGCATGCATGACCCGGTGCCGGATGCCCGGCGGCTGTGTCACGCAATCGCCTGCGTGCAGGCGGATCACGTCCCCCTGATCCTCATAGAGCACATCAACCCACCCCTTGTAGCAAAAGATCAGCTGAAACCCGACGGTGTGGTAATGCACCATGTCCGGAACCGGACCGCCGTCGGGGATGCGGATGTGGCTGGCGATGATCGACCCGCCCAGCCGCGTCGGGATTAGGTCGCGGTAATGCATCCCGGCACGGCCGATGACCCAGGGGGCCTCGTCCCGCAGGCGGCGCACGGCGAATTCATGCTGCGTTACGGGTTGCTCGACCACTGGTGACAGGGGCACCACATCGATCACCGTGCCATTTGGCGCGGTCAGCTGGCGGCGTCCTTCGGCGAAATCCTCCGGCGCGTCGGTCAGAATGCGCAACCGCCCCGGCGGCACATCGGCCCCCTTTTCAATCCGCACCCGCAGACCATGACCGGAAAAGCTGGCGACGGAAGGATCGTCTGCGGGAAAGATGTTCTCAAGCCTCATCCCCAGTGTCTTGGTGAAAAAAGGCAGATCGTCGCGCAGTTCCTGCGTGGGCAAAAGCACTTCGGCCAGGATTTCGGAATTCGGCATTTAGCGTCCTTTGCTCTGTCCACGCTTGGACCTTAGAAATTGTCGGCTGCCATCCCTGGCCGCTGACATGGTGGTTTCGATATTCAGAATACTGTATTCACTTTTAACTTTCCTGCAACCTCTATTTGCGCCATGCTCGGGATCACACCACCATCAGGAACCGCAGATGCCGACACCCCAATTCGACCGCCCGCTGGCCCTCAAGGATCAGGTCTACCGTATTCTGCGCGACCGCGTGCGCCAGGGAGATCTGACGCCACAGGACCGGCTGGTCGACGCGACACTGGCGCGCGACATGAATATTTCACGCACCCCGGTCCGCGAAGCGCTGCAACTGATGGTCCACGAAGGGCTGCTGGACACGACCACCCGCGGTTTCAAACTGTCTGAACTCGACCAGACAGAGGTCGGTCACCTGTTCGAACTGCGCCTGCTGCTGGAACCAACGGTCGCGGCCAAATCCGCGATGACAAGCGACCGAACAGGCGCCGACCGGCTGGTCGCCTGTATCGCACAGGCCGGCGAAACGGCGGATGATGCAACGCCTCACCGCTTCAACGCGGCGATCTACCGGTTCTTCGAAATCCTCACATCACTCTGCGACAACCGGGTGATGGCGCAATCGGTACTGCTCTATCACGACAGGCTCGCGCAACTGCGGGCCCACATGATGGCCAGCCCGAAGCATCGCGCGCTGGCAGCCCAAGGGTACATGTCGGTCGCAAATGCCATTGCTGCAGGTGATGCCGCCACAGCGCAGGAGGCATCTGAAAAGCACATCCGCATCGGCATCGCAACCTGTCGCACCCTGGGCCTGATGTCGAAGATTTGAGATTATTTATCGAGGAATTGGCAGCCACGCGGTATGAAATACCTGACTATCGCGGCCTGTCTCCGGTCAGCAGACCCAGGCGGGCCGCCTGATAGGCGGCTTCGGCCCGGCTTGAAATGTTGAGCTTGCGATAGATCGACTTGATGTGGCTCGACACCGTACTGGGCGCGAGTTCAAGCGCGCCTGCCACGTCCGAAACCCGCAATCCCCGGCCGACCAGCGAAAGCACTTCCGCTTCGCGCCGGGTCAGCGTCGCGTTGTCATCCACGCTCGGCCCTGTCTGGCGAAAATGATCCATGACGCGCCGGGCAATCGCCGGTGAAAGGGGCGGTGTGCCGTCAGGTATCTGCCGCAGATGGCTTGCGATCAAATCGGGCGGATCGCTTTTCAGAAGATAGCCGTCGGCCCCCGCTGACAAGGCCGCCACGATCGCGCTGTCGCTGCCCATGGCCGTTGTCACGATGGCCGTCACATCATCCTGCGTTTGATCCAGCTTGCGCAACACGCCATAGCCGTCACCGTCCGGCAGCTGCAAATCCACCAGCGCGAGGTTGAACTGATGCCGTTCACACAGAAAGAAGGCTGTGCGCATGTCCGCCGCTTCCAGTATCTCCGCGTCGGTAAAAATTCCCGACAGGATAGCTGTCATGAATGCCCGGCTTTGTGCCACATCTTCGACGATCAGTATCTTTTCTATCACATTGCAGCCTGTGCCATTTCCGAACGGGTATAGACATCGAGTGGCAGGCTGACATTGATGCGCATACCCTTTGGCAGGCGCCGGAACTGGATCGTGCCACCAATGGTCCTGACCCGCTCTTCCATGTTGTCCAGCCCTGCCCCGCGATCAACGTCCTCCGTCTCAAATCCGTGCCCATTATCGAGAAATTCCAGGCGCAACATATCCTCTGATAAGGTGAGATTTACCGTCACTTCCGTTGCGCTGGCATGTTTGATGATGTTGCTGGTGATCTCACGGGTCAGCGACCGCAGGGTATTGACCATCAGGAACGGCACCTGCGTTTCCGAAACCTGGGACAAATCCTCAAGAGAAGCCGCCGGCCAGTTCAGGGTGATGCCATGCACCTCCAGCCTGTCAGCCATCTCTGCCCTGACGTCGGCAGTGGTATCGGACAATTTGTAGTTCGACCGGAAACCGTCGCTGATGATCTGGCGCAAATCGGTCAGCGTATCGCGCAGCAACCCGTCCTTGCGCGACCCTTCGGCGGCATGCAGCGCGCTGAGCAACTGCGCGCCAATATTGTCATGCACATCGCGGCTGATCCGGTCCCGTTCGACACTGACACCGCGTTCATAGGCAAGATGGCTTTCGCGCACCACGCCATGCATGCGGACAAGCGTCGCCGCAGCCGCCACATCCGCGGAGCTGAACAACCGCCTGCCCCCGGACGCATAGCGCATTCTGCGCCCCGCAACACCTGTCAGCGCGGGCAGAAGCAGCGCCACGCCATTCTCGGCGATACACACGGTCTCCGGCGCATTCTCCAGCACCTCGATCTGTGCGGCGGGGGAAAAGGTCTCCTGCAGGAGCGCGTCCCAGCGTTCGTTCTGCAACCGCTGGGTGGGTGCCAGCGCCACATCAATCACCTCCGGGATCATGCCGGAGGCCTGTGGCACCTTTGTTCCGAAAAGCCGCACGAGCAGCAACTGACGCAGCGGGAAATAGAGGAACCCCCCGATCAGCAGTGCCAGCGACAGCGACGCCCAGGGCTGTTCGCGCAGCCACAGCAGCAGCACCAGGTCAGTGGCAAAAATCAGCACCGCACCGGCAAGCCAGACCCAGACGTAATAGGCATAACGATCCAGCTCGAAGACCCGCCAGCGGATGATGCCCAGGGCCAGTCCGATGTGCATCAGGTTGAAAAAGCCAAAGGCATAGGCTTGTGGAATGAAACCGCCGTCCGCAATGCCGAGCGCCGGCGGCAATACCGAAAGCGACACGAACAGCGAAACGCCCACCAGCGAAAACAGGAAGAACCAGCGCAGCCCTGCCCGGCTGAGCGGATCGCGCCGCGCGCGCCACCATTGGACCACGCCAAGTACAAGTGCCACCAGGGTCTGGGTTGGCACCACCAGGTTCAGCCAGATGTCGGTGCCGACATACATCAGATCCAGCAGGATCCCGGTGCCGAAGACCACCAGGGGCAGCAACAGCCAGCGTGGATGGAACAGCGGCTTTGGGTACATCAGGAACAGCCCGACCAGCGCTATGCCAAAGGATCCCGCCCCGAAATGGTTGGTTTGCGACAGTAATTTGAAGACGTCACCCGGCAAGGCGATCTGACGGGTCGAATAGACCGATGCCGCAATGGCGAATACAGGCACGAAAAGCCCGGTCAGGGCGAACATCCTTGCACCCCAGTCCTCGCGCCGCAGCGACATCACCCAGCCCGCCACCAACAGCGCCAGAATGCCGACCCCTTGCTGGAACCAGAAAGGAAACGGCAGATCGCCGATCTGTCGCGGACGCGGGGTGAATACCCCGGTTTCCGTCACGCCATCGGAAAGCATGTAGGTGACGGATACTTCCGGCTTGGTCAGCTGCGCCGCGATCAGGTCCTGCCGGGCGAAAAATGCCGTCATCCGGGGATAGGTGCCAAGGAAATCCGGCTCGCTGATCAGATCTGTTTCCTCCAGCACCACATCGCCCACGACTGTCGGCGTCGCCCCCTGCGGAAGGTCAAGGTAGGGTCGGTCGATGGACAACAGCACCGCAGAGCTGGTCAGGATCAGGGCAATCATCGCTGCTGTCAGCATGATTGCGGTGGGGGACAGACGATACAGGAACCTGGACATGTTTTGTGCTCACACGCTAAGGGGCATTGCAAAGACGAGTTCGGTTTTTCCCGGTCTGGTAGAATGGGCGGAACGGGGGACGATTTCGAACTATCGTTATGTTAATTAAATAAAAAAACAACATCTTTGTGGCCCTAAAAACGACGGGTCAGGCCAAGCGAAAGATACCGGTTGGTGTAATCCGCCAGCGGGATGTTCGAGCGGTTCCTCTCGATCCCGAACTGAACCTCGGGGGCAAATCTGCCAATGCGAAAATCCCTGTGATAGACCCGCAGGTCGACCGCAATCTTGCGATCGCTGCGCGCGGCACCGAACAGCCGGCTGACACCGGTGCGGTCATCGGTTTCCCCGCGCAGGGTCAGGCTGGTCATCAACCCGCCGTCAAAGGCATAAAGCCCGCTTACGCTCAGCCCGCGCCGCAGGCCGTCGGTGGTCAGCTGGTCGGAATCGTTGTTTTCGACAAAGCCGGTGAAGGACAGTTGCGCGTTGCCCCCGATGGCATGGGCATATCCGACTGACAGGAAAGTCCGGTCGATATCCGCCAGCCCCCGCTTGCGAAAGGACCGTGACAGCTCGCCCCCCAGCCGCAACGTTCCCGCGTTTCCGATCCGCCGCGCGTGGTTGAGATAAAGTCCGAATGTCTCGGAATAGGGCCGGTCCGCAGAACGCCTCGTGCCCATCAGGATACCGCCATCCCAATAGCGCCCTTGCGGCGTGGTGAAGGCCAGACCCGCCCGCCCGGTCACCTGATAATCCCGCAAGGCGACTTCCGGATTGTACTTGAGATAGGCATCCAGCGAGAACCGCGCCTTCAACCCCTCTCCGATTGTCGGCCCATAGCTGAACCCCGTGGTCACGATGGTGCTGACCGTGGCCTTGCCGATTGCTGTATCGTCCAGGGTCAGCGGCAGACCCCCGATCACAAGCACACGGTCCTCCGTCTGCTTGGTCCCGTTCGATTCCGGCCGCAGGTTGAAACTGAAATACCCAGACCAGACCTGCCTCGCCTCAATCGCGCCGATCATCCGCGTGACGATCTGCCTTTCCTGCGGCGTCAGGTTCGCACCACGCAATTGTTCAAGGTGGAACTTTGCCCGCCCGTCGCGACCCAGCCGGAACAGCGCCAGCGCCAGTTCAAAGCGGTATTTCTTGTTGCGCGGCTGCGCCGAGACCAGCCGTTCCACCAGCGGCAACGCCTGCGCGTGCTGACCGGCCTGCACAAGGCGCACCGCTGCCAGCCAGGTTTCATCCGGCGATTGCTGGGCGCGGACCGGCGCACCGCAAAGCACAAGGCAAAAGGCACAAAGGACCCCTGCCCGGCTCAGGATCCGGGTCAATGCTGCCAAAGTCATGACCGGCAAGCGCATGACGTTCCGGGAAAGCTCAATATCAAACCATGAAAGAAATTCACACCCAATCCCCCGACGGCGTGCCGCTGTTGGCCCCCGCATCCAAGAAGCCACGAGAAATCCTGCGGCCTTGTCCGTTTTTGGCCAATTCCCCGCCTCATTCACTCCCCTCAACAGGGGAGACGCCTGTGCTAAGCGTTTGAAATGCCGGGTTTGAGGATCCGCCAGGGAAAGCTGCGACAAGATGCCAGCCCCTGCAGGCTCTTTCGCGCCCTGGTGCCGGGTGGTAATGGTTTTATCCGCCATCGCACCGCGTTACGTTGGCGCAAACAGTTCAGGTGCCACATTCATGACAGAGAATTTCCAGGCGGAGAAAACCCAGGCCGCAGCCTGGTTTCGCCAGTTGCGCGATGACATCGTGACCGCCTTCAACGGGTTGGAAGCGCGGCAGCCCGGCCCGACCCCTGCCGGACAATTCGAAGTCCGCGCCACCACCCGCACCGCCGATGACGGGTCGGACGCAGGCGGCGGTGAAATGAGCGTGATGCGCGGGGGGCGCGTGTTCGAAAAGGTTGGTGTCAATATCTCGACCGTCTTCGGCACCCTGGGCGAGCGGGCGCAGACGGCGATGGCGGCGCGCAAGGGCCTGCCGGGGATGAAGGAGGATCCACGCTTCTGGGCCTCAGGCATCAGCCTGGTGGCGCATATGCAAAACCCACATGCCCCCGCCGTCCACATGAACACCCGCATGTTCTGGACCCCGCATGCCTGGTGGTTCGGCGGCGGCGCCGACCTGAACCCCTGTATCGAATATGCCGAGGACACCGCCCATTTCCACGCCGAGATGAAGCGCGCCTGCGACCCGCATGGCCCCGCGCTTTATGACGAGCTGAAAGCCTGGGCGGATGAATATTTCTATATCCCGCACCGTAAACGCGCGCGTGGGGTCGGCGGCATCTTCTATGATGATCGCAACACCGGCGACTGGGACGCGGATTTCAAGCTGACACAGGACGTGGGCGCCGCTTTCCTGCCCGCCTTCCTGCCGCTGGCGGACAAACGGCGCGAAACTCCGTGGGACGACGCGGACAAGGACACGCAGCTGCGCCACCGCGGGCTCTATGCGGAATACAACCTTGTCTATGACCGGGGTACAAAGTTCGGGCTGGAAACCGGGCACGACCCTGACGCCGTGCTGATGAGCCTGCCGCCGATGGCGAAATGGTACTGACCCCTTAGGGACAGGCCCCTACTCGGCCATGTGGCAGGCAACCCGCGCGCCGCGCAGGGCGCGCATTTCGGGCCGTTCCTTGCGGCAGACGTCCTCTGCCAACGGGCAGCGCGGGTGATAGGCGCAGCCCGGCGGCGGGTTGATCGGATCGGGGATCTCTCCCTTGGGCGGATCAACCTCGCGTCCGAATTCACCCAGTTTGGGCGCGGCCTCCAGCAGCATCTGGGTATAGGGATGTTTGGGGTCGTCGAACAGTTCGTCCGGTGCCGCCTCTTCCACCAATCGGCCCAGATAGAGCACCCCGACCTTGTCGGAGATATGCTGCACCACGGTCAGGTCGTGACTGATGAACAGGTATGTCAGCCCCAGATCGTCCTTGAGGTCGCTCATCAGGTTCAACACCTGCGCCTGCACCGACACGTCGAGCGCCGAGGTCGGCTCATCACAGACAATCAGCCTGGGCTCTGACGCCAGCGCCCGGGCGATACAGATGCGCTGACGCTGCCCGCCGGAAAACTCATGCGGAAACTTGCCCGCGTCCCGGGCTGAAAGCCCCACCTGCTCCAGCAGCTTTTCCGCCATGCCCTTGGTCTCGCCCCCGCGCGCCGCGACGGGTTCCACGATGATGTCGCGCACCCGCCAGCGCGGATTGAGCGAGGCATATGGGTCCTGAAAGATCATCTGGATATCGGCGCGCACCGCATCCACGCGGGCGGCATCGCGTTCGCGGGCCAGGTCCACATCGCGGATCTTGACCGACCCTTCGGTGGGCGGCAGCAGCCCCACGAGGATCTTGCCGATGGTCGATTTCCCCGAGCCGCTTTCGCCCACCAGCGCATAGACGCTGCGTTCCTCGATATCGAAGCTGACATCGCTGACGGCCGTCAGAAACGCCTTCTTTCGCCGCTCCACCACCCGGTTGAGCCAGGGTTTGGATACGTCGAAGACACGGGTCAGATTTGCAACCGATACCAGTGCCATCATGCCACCTTTGCGTCATGGGGCAGCGGAAACCAGCATGCGGCGCCATTGCCGTCGGCCAGATCCGGGCCAGGATCGGCGCTGCATTTATCCTGTGCATAGGGGCAGCGGGGATGGAAGGCGCAGCCCGACGGCAGCGCATCCAGCCGGGGCATCGCACCGGGGATCTGGTGCAACCGTGCCTTCCCGCGCGAGGCCAGCGGTGTCGACCCCATCAGCCCGTCGGTATAGGGGTGGCGCGGCGTGGTCAGCACGTCGCGCACCGGGCCAAGCTCGGCCAGCTTGCCCGCATACATCACCGCCACGCGGTCCGCCGCCTCGGCTATGACACCCATGTCGTGGGTGATCAGCATGACGGCCGTACCCCGTTCGCGGCAAAGCGATTTCAACAGCGCGATGATCTGCGCCTGCACCGACACATCCAGCGCGGTTGTCGGCTCATCCGCGATGATCAACGACGGCTCTGCGCACAGAGCGAGCGCGATGACCACGCGCTGGCGCATCCCGCCGGAAAATTCATGGGGATAGGAATTGATCCGCTCCCGCGCGCCGGGAATGCCGACTTCATCCAGTGCCGCGACGGCGCGTTTTTCCGCTTCGCTGCGCGACACGTCGAGATGCGCCAGGATGGTTTCCGTCAACTGGTCGCCGATGCGCAAGAGCGGGTTGAGCGAGGTCAGCGGGTCCTGAAACACCATCCCGATCTCCTTGCCCCGCAGGCGGCGCATGGCGTCCCCCTTGAGGTGGTCGATGCGGGTGCCGCCCACGTGGATCTCCCCTTTGGCGATGCGCGCGGGCGGCGACAGCAGGCCGATCACCGCGTTGCCCGCCATGGATTTCCCCGCGCCGGATTCACCGACGATGCCAAGCACCTCGCCCCGGCCGATGTCATAGCTGATCCCGTCCACGGGCCTCAGGATCCCGTGGCGGGTGGGAATTTCGACCGTGAGGTCGCGGATCGAAAGAATGGCTTCGCTCATCACCGCAACCTCGGGTTCAGCGCGTCGCGCAGCCAGTCGCCCAGCAGGTTCACCGAAAGCGCCAGCGCCAGCAATGTGACCGCCGGGAACAACAGGATCCACCATTCACCGGAGAACAGGAAGCCTTGTCCGATGCGAATGAGCGTGCCGAGCGAAGGTTGCGTGGGCGGCGCGCCAACGCCCAGAAAGCTGAGCGTCGCCTCGGCGATGATCGCCAACGCCAATGAGATCGTGGCGATCACCAGCACCGGCGAGAGCACGTTCGGCAGGATGTGACGCACCATGATCGCGGGCGACCGCCGCCCGATCAGCCGGGCGGCCTGCACGTATTCCTTGTTCTTCTCCACCAGCGTGGCGCCCCGCACCACGCGGGCAAACTGCACCCAATCGGACAGGCCGATGGCGATGATCAGCACCCAGATCGCCATCTGGTCGCGGTGCTCCACCGGGGTGACCCCCTTGGCGATGCCAAAGATCAGCATCGCGACCAGGATCGCCGGAAAGGTCAGCTGCACATCCGCAATGCGCATGATGATTGTCTCTGTCCAGCCGCCGACATAGCCTGCCAGCAGACCAAGCGTGATGCCGAGGATCATGGCAAACAGCACCGCTGCGGCCCCGACAAAAAGCGAAATGCGCATCCCGTAAAGGATCGTCGAAAACACGTCGCGGCCCTGGTCATCCGTGCCCAGCCAGAATGTATCGCCGGTAAAGGCATTCGGCGTCATTGGCCGCGAAAAGCCGTTCATCAGGTTCAGCGATGCCGGATCGAATGGATTGTAAGGTGCCACCAGCGGGGCAAAGATGGCGGCAAGCACCATGATCACCACCACGGCAAAGCTGATGATCGCCACGGGTGAGCGTTTGAACGTGTAGAAAAAATCGCTTTGCAGGGCGATGCTCAGCCGCGACGGGTCTTTGACCGCGATGGGCATATCGGGGGGTACTTGCCTGTCCGTCATCTCAATGCGCCTTTGTCCGGTCCGCCCGCAGGCGGGGATCAATGGAGAAATACAGCAGGTCCACAATCAGGTTGATGCCCACAAACATGACGGAAATCAGCATCAGATATGCGGCCATCACCGGGATATCGACGAACTGGATCGCGTTGATGAACAGCAGGCCGACGCCCGGCCACTGGAAAACGGTTTCGGTGATGATGGCAAAGGCGATGATGCTGCCCAGCTGCAGGCCGGTGACCGTGATCACCGGCACCAACGTGTTCTTCAGCGCGTGGCGAAAGTTCACCGCCCGCTCCCGCAGCCCCCGCGCACGGGCAAAACGGATATAGTCCTGGCGCAGCACCTCCAGCATCTCGGACCGCACCAGGCGCATGATCAGAGTCATCTGGTAAAGGCCCAGCGTGATCGAGGGCAGGATCAGCGCCTTGAGCCCGGATTCGGTGAGGAACCCGGTGGTCCAGCCGCCCACCCGCACCGTTTCGCCGCGCCCGAAGCTGGGCAGCCAGCCCAGTTCGACGGAGAACAGGTAGATCAGCAATATCCCGATCAGGAAGGTCGGCAGGGAGACCCCGATCAGCGACAGCGACATGATCGCATTGGCGGCAAACCCCTCTCTGCGGATGGCGGTGAAGACGCCCAGCCCGATGCCCATGAAAATGGCGAGAAAGCCCGAGACTGCCGCCAGTTCCAATGTGGCTGGGGCGCGTTCAAGCAGGATGTCGGCCACGGGCCGCCCCTGCCGGTAGCTGATGCCAAAGTTGCCCTGCACGGCGTTGCCGAGAAACTTGACGTATTGCACCGGGAACGGCTGGTCGAGACCCAGCTGGCCGCGCAACCGGTCGATGTCGGCCTGGGTGCGCTCCTGACCCAGCATGTTGTCGATGGGGTCCCCGACGAAGCTGAACATCGAAAAGGCCACCAGCCCCACGACCAGCAGGACGAGGGCAGATTGCGCGATACGTTGGATGATGAAAGCAAGCATTGATCGAGTGGACTATCTGTGAAGCCGGAGGTCAAGGATTACACGGCGGAAGCCGGGAATTTGCCGGAATACGCAACCCCGCTCTGTCTGGCAAGACGACATTCCGGCCCTGCCTGTTCAGTTCACTGTCACCCAGCGCAGGATAAAGAAGTTGTCAGGCCGCTGGGTCAGCTCGACATTCGCCTGCGCACCCCAGATCAGCGGCTGAACATATAGCGGCACATAGGCCATTTCTTCCTGCAGGATCCCCGCGACCTCGTCCAGCATCTCCTGCCGTTTCGGCTCGTCAATCTCGGACTGGATCAGCGGCAGCAATGCGTCCACCCGCGCGCTGGAATAGCCGCCAAAGTTCCATGACCCCAGTTTGGCTTCTTCGTCCGGCGTGGCAACCAGGAACCGGATCGGATGTTCGGCGTCGAAGGTGCCCGGGGACCAGCCCAGCAGGAACATGTCATAATTGTCGGCACGCAATTCGGGCCAGTAGTTCTGTACCGGCATCGCATCCAATGTTGCCCGCAACCCCACCTGCGCCAGCATCCCGGTGACCGCCTGGCAAACGGATTCGTCGTTCAGGTAGCGGTCGTTGGTGCATTTCAGCCCAAAGGAAAAACCGTCGGGGTAGCCAGCCTCGGACAGCAGGGCGCGGGCCTGATCGGGGTTGTAGACCGGCCGGGGCGCCAGTTCATCGCTATAGCCGCGCATCGCCGCGCTGACCAATTGGCTGGCCTCCTCCGCATTGCCGCGCATGATGGTTTGCAGGATGGCTGGCACGTTGATGGCATGGGCCACCGCCTGGCGCACCCGCACATCGCCAAAGGGGTTCTTATCCGTCGTTTCGGTCGAGAATTTCAGCCTGTCGGCCTCATGCGGGAAGCCCAGCATCATGACCCGCGCCTCGATCCCCTGGATCACTTTCACATCCGGGTTCTGCTTCAGCCTTTCAGTGTCCTGGATCGGCACCGGGTTGATAAAGTCGATGTCGCCCGACAAAAGCGCCGCCACGGCGGTTGCCGGGTTCTGGATCGGCGTCAGTTCCGCCCGGGTGATGTTATGCGCAGCCTCGTCCCACCAGCCGGCGAAGGGTTCCAGCACGGTACGCAGACCCGGTTCGCGCGCAGTGACACGGAAGGCGCCGGTGCCATTGGTGTTCAGCGTCGCGAAGTTGCCGTTTTCCTTGTCGGGGCGGCCCGTACCATGCGCTGCTGCCCAGCCACTGTCGAGGATCATCCAGTTGGCGATACTGTCGGGAAAGATCGGATTGGGCGAGGTGGTCATGATGTCGACAGTATAATCATCGACGACCCTGACCTCGGACACCGGCGCGAACCAGCTTGAGGTATCAGCCTGTTCGGAACTGGCGCGTTCGTAGGAAAACAAAACATCCTCAGCCGTGAAATCACTGCCATCGTGAAACTTGACACCCTCCCGCAGGTGAAAGCGCCAGCCATCGCCCGCGCCGATGGGCTCCCATGAGGTGGCCAGGGCAGGCTCGATCTCCATCTCCTTGTTGCGGCGCACAAGGCCCTCATAGACGTTGTTGAGAAAACCCAGCACCGCAGCGGAATTGACCGCATGGGGGTCCATCGTCTGCGGATCGGTGGTTTCGGCCCAGGTGAATTCCTTGGCCATGGCGGGGGCAGTCATGCCCAGGCAAAGCGCAAGCGCCGTGGTCAGTCTCAGCATGGCGGGTTCCTTTCGGGCATGGATGGCAACAGTCAGGCTAGCGACTGCGACGACAGAAGCAATCGGAACCTGCCGGGCTCACAAAGGTGTCATGGGACAAGTCCCGCCCGCCCGGTGTCAAAAGACTGGAACACAAAAAAGGGGCGGCACCCCGGCACCGCCCCCATGTCGTTTGTCACGCTATAGCGTTTCGGGAAACGCTAGATTCAGTTCATCGTGAAATACTTGACCTTGGGCTGGTCCTCGGGATCGACCTCGATCCCGACACCCTCCGTCATGCCCCAGTTCAACACCTGGTGGTGGATCGGGATATAGAGCGTCTCGTCCTGCACAACCCGCCAGATCTCGGCGATGTCGGCATTCCGGGCTTCCAGATCGGTGTTGGAGGCCAGGCTCTTGATCTTGGCATCCAGATCGTCGTTGTCATAGCCGGTGCCGTTCCAGGTGCCGATATCCCCTTCACGCCCGTGCACCAGGAAGTTGAAGATATATTCGGAATCGTAGGTCGGCACACCCCAGCCCAACATGTAAAAGTCGGTCTTGCCGTCGGTGATCAGCGGGAAGTGCTGCGCCTTGGGCTTGGCATCCAGATTAACGCGCACGCCGATCTGGCCCAGCATGCCGACAGCAGCCTGGCAAATCGCCTCGTCGTTGACATAGCGATCATTCGGGCAATCGAGGCGGATCGAGAAACCGTCAGCATAGCCGGCCTCTTCCATCAATGCCTTGGCACCCTCGATGTCGGTCTTGGATTCCGCGTCCATTTCCTCGGTCCAGCCGTTGACGAAGGGCGGTGCGATCATGCCGGCGGGCTGGGATTGCCCGCGCATCACCACCTGCTTGATGGCGTCGCGGTTGATCGCCATCGACATCGCCTTGCGCACGCGCACGTCGGCCAGCGGGTTCTTGCCTTCGACGTTGTCGGCCTCGATATCGTCCGCGCCCATGTTCATGCCAAAGAAGATCACCCGGTTCTGCGGGGCCTGCTTGACCACGAGACCGTCGGCGCTGTTGACGCGCTCAAGATCCTGCACCGGCATATCCTGAAGGAAATCCACCTCACCCGACAACAGGGCGGCAACGCGGGTCGCGGCGTTCTGGATCGGCGTATAGACAATTTCCGTCACTTCCAGCGGGAACTGGTCCTTGCCCCAGTAGTCCTCGTTCAGTGACATGACCGTCTTTACGTCCTGCTCCCGGCTTACCAGCTTGTAGGGGCCGGTGCCGTTGGTGTTGGTGGTGGCATAGGTCAGTTCGCCGCCCTCGAAGTCCTGCACATCAACGGTGTTGTTCGCCTCGGTCCAGTCCTTGTCCATGACGAACAGGTTGGTCAGGTTGGACGGCAGGATCGGGTTCGGCCCGTCCGTGACCATCTCGACCGTGTAATCGTCCACTGCGCGGACCTCGGTGATGGAGTTGATCAGCTCTTTCATGTCCGAATTCTCGGTCATGGCGCGATTAAAGCTGAACACGACATCCTCCGCCGTGAAATCAGCGCCGTCATGAAACTTGACCCCTTCGCGCAGCTTGAAGACCCAGACGTTCGGATCGTCCTCCTTGGGCGCCCATTCGGTGGCCAGGGCAGGCTCGAACGCGCCGGTGGTGTCGCGGATGAGCAGCGGCTCGTAAATCTGGTGCCGGATCGTATGTGTCGGCCCTTCGTTCTGGGCATGCGGGTCGAGGGTCAGCGCATCGCCGGACCGCGCCCATCTCAGCGTCTCGGCCTGGGCCAGCGCGGTTGTGGACAAAAGCAATGCCGTGGACATCAGTGTAAGCGTCTTGGTCATTATGAACTCCCGATATTTTTCTATTCCGACAGTGTTTTCCAGTCAGGTCTGATTGGCAACCCCGAACTGCGGCGGGCGCGCGGCGGCCGTCATCTGCCGCCCCCGCACAGCGCTTGGCAGTGGAACTCCGGCTATCCGTTGTCCTGTTGCCTCCGGTACATGCCCGGCGTCAGCCCGGTGTCTGACTTGAAGGTGCGGCTGAAATAGCCGGCATCGGCAAAGCCCGCGCGCGCGGCGATGTCAGCCATGGAATGACGGGTGAATTCCAGCAGATGCTTTGCCTCGACCAGACGGCGCTGGCGGATCACTGAATTGGGGGTAGCGCCAAGGATGCGGCGGCACAGGCGATTGAGATGTGCGGTCGAGACTCCGATTTCGCGGGCATAGGCGCCAAGCGTCATCGCACTCGCAAAATGTTCCTCGACCGCCGCACAAAATGCCTGCGCCTGCTTTTCATGCAATGTCTGTTCCTGCCGCGCAGGCAATGTCCCTAAAGGACGCGCCTCGCTCCGGTCGCTCTCAAGATAGATCAGCATCAGACGGATCAGTGTTTCAAGCAAGACCGCGCGCCCGGTCCCGAAGTTGCGCAGGGCCTCGCGCAACTGGCCCATCAGCATGTCTATCACCGCGAAATGGGGGGCATCCGGTTCGGGCAGCACCGCGCCACCGGTATCGGCAAACCGCCGGATCCGCGCGATATTGTCGTCATCCAACAGGGCCAGCCGCAGGCTGATCACATCGCCTTCGATGTCCGGGGGAAACCGGAACCCATGCGCCAGACCCGGCGGGACCACCAGGATCACCGGCCCGGCGCTGCGAAAATCCATATCGCCAAGGCGCGTGAACACACCCGGCGTCTGGAACAGGAAAACCTGCGCAAGCCTAGAGTGGCGGTGCAGCCGGATGTTCCAGTCATGTTTCATGCTGCGTTCTACGATGGTCTCATGATGCACCGGATCCGCGCGGGTACCCGCCAGATATTCACCATAAAGTTCATATGTCGGAACCGTATCTGGCAAGAAAACTACCTTTTCCGGGACGTTTCCGCCCCTATCAGCGCCACTTTGATCGGATAGTACAAAAATTGGTTGGTGCTGTCCATTCGGCGCCCTGCAATTTGCGTTATGATTGGCCGGATAAGGCCGCGCCTGATCGGCTTTTTGATGAAACAACAAAGGCCGCGCGATGACCCGTACCATCAAAACATCCGTCTGTATCATTGGCTCCGGTCCCGCCGGATTGTTGTTGTCGCAGCTGCTGGCCAATGCCGGGATCGACACTGTCGTGCTCGACCGAAAGGACCGCGCCTATATCGAAGGGCGCATCCGCGCCGGCGTGCTGGAACAAGGGACAGTCCAGGCTCTGGAAGAAGCCGGTGCCGCTGAGCGCCTGCACCGCGAAGGGCTGCCGCACGACGGGTTTGAACTGGCCTTTGACGGCGACCGGCACCGGATTGACCTGGCCGGGCTGACGGGCAAGACAGTGATGGTCTATGGCCAGACCGAGATGACCAAGGACCTGTTCGACAAACGCACGGCCGAGGGGCAACAGTTCTTTTTCAATGTCGATGACGTGGTGCCGACCGACCTCAAGTCTGACCGGCCTTCCGTCCATTTCACCCATGACGGCGCAAAAATTGTTGTCGAATGTGACTATATCGCAGGCTGTGACGGATTTCATGGTGTCTCCCGCCAGGCGATCCCGGCTGACGTGCTGAAAACGTTCGAGCGGGTCTATCCCTTTGGCTGGCTCGGCATCCTGGTGGAAAAGCCGCCCCTCGCGCATGAACTGATCTATGCCAACCACGAACGCGGCTTTGCGCTGGCCTCCATGCGGTCCAACACCCGGAGCCGGTACTACATTCAATGCGATGTGAACGACCTTGTGGCGCAATGGTCCGATGACCGCTTCTGGGAGGAATTCGCCACGCGCCTCGGCCCGGAAACTGCAGCCAACCTGCAAACCGGCCCGTCATTCGAGAAAAGCATCGCGCCGCTGCGGTCTTTCGTGGCCGAACCGATGCGCTATGGCAATCTGTTCCTGGCTGGCGATTCCGCCCATATCGTGCCGCCGACCGGGGCCAAGGGCCTGAACCTTGCCGCTGCCGATGTACGCATCCTGCACCGCGCGCTGGTGGCACATTACAAGGACAACAACGACAGTCTCATCGACAGCTACTCCGAGACCGTGCTGCGGCGGGTCTGGAAGGTCGAACGGTTCTCCTGGCAGCTGTCCACGCTGATGCACCAGTTCCCCGAGAATTCGGAATTTGAAAAACGCATGCAGCGGGCCGAGTTCGATTATCTGCGCAGCTCAGAGGCCGCATCACGCGCCATTGCCGAAAACTACGTCGGCCTGCCACTCGACTGATCCAACGGGGCGGGCCGCCACAAGCGCCCCGCCCGGTCTGGCATCTCACATCAAACAGACCCCATGCCGGACCTCCGCCGCGCTGTCCCTGAACCTCCGCGTTCGGGCGCGACGCAAGCAATCCCGTTGCAGGGCTTGGCATCCGTTTCAAGATACGCGAGGTTCGGGCGCATCGCACCGAACATCCTGATCCACGGAAGCACCAATGAACTTTGACGCCCGGATTCACAAACTCGCCGCCATTTTGCAACGCCATGACTGTCCGGCCATTGCGATGGTGCCGGGTCCGAACTTTTTCTACCTGACCGGCGTGCGGCTGGGCCTGATGGAACGGCCCACGATCCTGGTCGTCACGGCGGCAGGCGAGGTTCATGCCGCAATTCCCGCGCTGGAAAAGGACATGTGGACCGCCCGGATGCCGCAGGCCCGGACCGTCTTCTGGCAGGATGCCGACGGCTATGCCGATGCGCTGGCCCAGCTTGCGCGGCAAACCGGGCTGACCCGCCTCGCGGTAGAGGGAAACCGCATGCGCCATTTCGAGGCGGCGGCCCTTGCCCGCGCCTTTGGCACGGCACCGGAAGACGGGACAGACATGTTGCTGCCGCTGCGGCTGAACAAGGACGCCTCGGAAATCGCCGCCATCGAAAAGGCGGTGCAGATCAGCGAAGATGCGCTGGCCGCGACCCTGAAACAGATCGGTGCGGGGCTGACAGAGACGGAAATCCGCGCCAGGCTGCTGATCAACATGCTGGAAAGAGGGGCAGATGGGGCCGCATTCGACCTGATCGTGCTGGCCGGTCCGGCGGCGGCGGATTGCCATGGCGTGCCGTCATCCGACCGCCGGCTGAAGCGCGGTGACACCTTGCTTTTCGACTTCGGCGCGACCCTGAACGGTTACAGCGCGGACATCACCCGCACCTATTTCTGCGAGGAAATCCCGCAGGAACACCGCGCATTCTATGAGGCCGTGCAAGAAGCAAACCGTCTGGGCCGCCATATGACAGCGCCCGGCGTGACCCCGCATGATCTGGACACAGCCGTGCAACAGGCGCTGAGCGACGCGGGTTTCGCGACGGATATCCGGCACAAGCTTGGCCACGGACTGGGACTGGATATCCACGAAGCGCCGCAACTGATGCGGGGCAACCATGCACCGCTGGAGGCCGGTATGGTCATCACCATCGAACCGGGCCTTTATCGCCCCGGCGTGCTGGGTGTCCGTATCGAGGATGACGTACTGGTCACCGAAGACGGCGCCCGGTCCCTCACCCAGTTGCCGCGTGATCCGCAGGTGATCGGCTGACCCTCAGTCCTTCATTGCCCTGGCGCGCAAGGCAAAGCGCTCAACGGGACTGAGGCAAGCAGCGGGTTGCCGCGACGGGCACGGATAGTGTAACCACCCGCCAGCCATCGCCACAAACAGAACGCCCGATCCATGGTGAGGCAAACCGCGTTTCCAACCAAAGGGAAAGGTAACCTGATGGCCAATCCACTCTATGATCGTCTCTTTGGCATCCATGCGGGAAAGGTGACGCCGTTCCTGCATCTTCCGGACGGGCAGACAATCAGCCATCAGCAGTTCCTCGAAACCAGTTCCCGCATTGCACATGTGACCAGGGAAATCGGGCTGAAGCCCGGAGATCGCGTCGCCGCCCAGATCGAGAAATCGCCGGAAGCTCTGGCGCTCTATGCCGCCTGCGCACAGGCGGGGCTGATCTTTCTACCGCTGAACACGGCATATACTGTCGACGAATTGCAGTATTTCATCGAAAACAGCGGCGCGTCGCTGATTGTCTGTGACGGCAGCAATGCGGAAAACCTCGCCCCGATCGCCACCACGCTGGGATCAAGGATCGAAACCCTGAACGGCGATGGCAGCGGCAGTCTGATGGATCGGGCGCGCGAGATGGATACGGTCTTTGCCACGGTGGCGCGGCAGGGCGAGGACCTCGCGGCATTCCTTTATACCTCGGGGACAACCGGGCGTTCCAAGGGCGCAATGCTGACCCAGAACAACCTGCTGTCGAACACCTGGACCCTCATGGAAGAATGGCGGTTCACGGCAAGCGACGTTCTGCTGCATGCCCTGCCGATCTTTCACACCCATGGATTGTTTGTTGCCACCAACATCACGCTGGCCGCTGGCGGCAGCATGATCTTTCTGCCGAAATTCGATCTGGACCAGATGATCGCCTGGATGCCCCGCGCAACCACCATGATGGGTGTTCCGACCTTCTATACCCGCCTGCTGGGGGACGCCCGTTTCACCCATGATCTGGCCGCGCATATGCGCCTGTTCATTTCAGGTTCGGCCCCCCTGCTGGCCGAAACCCATGCAAGGTTCGAAGCCCTCACCGGCCATCGCATCCTTGAACGCTATGGCATGACAGAAACCAACATGAACACATCGAACCCCTACGATGGCGAACGTCGTGCCGGAACGGTGGGTCATCCATTGCCGGGGATCGAACTGAAAATCACCGATCCCCAGACCGGCACGACCCTGCCCGAAGGTGAGATCGGACAGATCGAGGTGCGCGGCCCCAACGTCTTCAAGGGGTATTGGCAGATGCCGGAAAAAACGGCAGAGGAGCTGCGCGCGGATGGATTCTTTATCACCGGTGATCTGGGCAAGGTCGACCAGGACGGATATGTCCATATCGTCGGCCGCAACAAGGACCTGATCATTTCCGGCGGATTCAACGTCTACCCAAAGGAAATCGAACAGCTGCTCGATGATCAGCCCGGCGTGCTGGAAAGCGCAGTAATCGGCGTGCCGCATCCCGATTTTGGCGAAACCGTGCTTGGCGTGATTGTTCCCGCCCCGGGTGCCGCGCCTGACAGGCAGGCCATCATGGACAGTCTTCGCCGGTCCCTTGCCCGTTTCAAGCACCCCCGCGAACTGGTCATCATGGACGAACTGCCGCGCAACACGATGGGCAAGGTTCAAAAGAACATCCTGCGCGATCAATTCAGAGAGATGTTCACATCCGGGGATGTCGGCCAGACGTAGCGATCAGCCGCGAGATACCACCGCCGCTATTACCCCTGTGTCAGGCCCGCATCCTGCAATTCCTCCCGGTCCGGCAGATCGCGCAGGCTTTCCAGCCCAAAGGCCAGCAGGAAGTGTTCCGTGGTGACAAAGGTAAAGGGCGCGCCCCGGCTGGGGCTGCGCGGCCCGGTCCCGATCAGCCCCCGCGCATGCAGCCGCCCGATCAGATCGCGGCTGATCTCCTTGCCGAAAATGTCTTTCAGCATGTCGCGCGTGGCGGGCTGGTAATAGGCAATGGCGGCCAGCACCGCGATATCGAATTCGCTGAGGTCCAGCAGCTGATCGTCCAGATCGGCCGCAGCCCGGATCGCCGGGGCAAAGGCCGTCCGCGACCGCAGCACCCAGCCATCGGCCACCTGCGCCAGTTCGAAGGCGCGCCCCTCAAGGTCCGCGGCAAGATCCCCGATCAGCAGATCGACGGAGGCATCCTGCCCGACCACCCGAGCCAGATCCTGCCTTGGCACCGGGGTGGCGCTGGCAAACAGCACGGCCTCGATCCGCAGCATCCATTCCCGCCAGCGCAGCTCCGGCGGCAGGTCGGCCAATTCGCGGTCAAGCTCTGGTTCAGGTCGGACACCGGCCACGCCTACACCCCGTAAAGGCGAAAGGTGTCGCGCCCGGTCAGCTCGCGCACCGCACCCAGATCGACGAGCCTGTCGCAGAGGCGGCGGGCGGCCCGGTCCGGCATCGGCAAGGCCGAGGGTGCAACGGCATCCCGGCTCAGAAAGACCTCGACCGCGGCGGGCGCTGTCTTGGCCCGCAATTTGGGCGCAACCGTCTTCAACCGCGCCGCCCGCCGCGACAAATCTGCTGCCATGCGCAGGGCCTGCGGGGTCGCGGTGGTCACCGCGCCGTGGCAGGCCAGCCGCAATGCATCGCCACGTCTGGTCAGGTCAACACGTGCCAGACCCGACGCGAACAGGGGCAGGATGTGATCCCATCCCAGCGCCTGCGCCAGGGCCGCATCTGCCAGGATCAATGCAGCCACCTCAGCCCGCGGCATTTCCGTCAGAACGGCTTCCAGTACCTTTGCCACGCGCGTGATGGGCCCCGCCTGCCCTGCGCCGCGTTCCTTTCCGGCACTCAGCCAGGCCGCGATTCGTGTGGCCTCCACCTCGGGCAAGGCACGGTGCAGCGCCTTGACAGAGAGGGGCCGTTCCGCCGCACGCCGCCAGGCCAGATAGGTTTCTCCTGCGGGGCCCGGCAGATCACCGGGACGCAGCAGGTGGATGGCATCCCGCAGCTCCCCTGCCCGTTCGGGCCGCCCGGAAAACAGGATACAGGCCTCCGCCGCCTGCAACGCCAGGCGATCCCGCAACAACGCCTGCGGCACATCACTCTGCTTGATGACCTGATGCAGACAGCTCAGCGCGCCACCGGACAAGAACGCCATATCCTCAAGCGATTCACTGCGGCGGGACGTCACCCAGGACGGCAACAGAAGTTGCATGGCAGGGTCGTCCTGGATGTTCGATAGGGTGAATGTCATGTCCAGAGCTTATCCGACCACCGCAGGCTTCGCCACAAGATGTCTGAGCGCAGCGTAGATTTTAGGATTGAAACATTCGAGGGTTTCCGGATCGCCCTGAATGCAACCCTCATCCATTAATCGCAGATCGACGGCGCATTTTCTCCTTGCGGCGCCTGACATCCCGATGTGGAATGCAGGCATCGTGTGGTATTTAATGGTGATGAACAGATGGCGACCAAGGGGGTTGGCCCGGCGGCATGCCACCGCGACGCATCCCGTGCCCGGTTCAACAATCAACCTCTTGACGGATTTTTATTTTATATATAAAACTATGCAAAAGCATAGAGTGGGATTAAGGGGGCGTCATGCCGTCCATAGGCTACGAAGTCATCGCCGTTTCGAGCGAGACCAAAGATGTTAAACGGATCGAAGTGAAGCCGTCGGCGCCGATCCCCATGGTATGGACCGCGGGCGCACATGTTCGCGTCAGCCTGCGCGACGGCGGTGATCGTTCGTACTCCCTGCTGCGGCTGCCGGGCCTGCAACCCGGACATCTGGCGCTTGGCGTGCTGCGCGAGGCGCAAAGCACGGGCGGGTCGATCTTCATGCATGAGCTCAAGCCCGGTGACAGGGTTCAGATCTCGAACCCGACCAATCATTTTGAACTGGGCGACCATGCCGAACCGGCCGTGCTGATCGCAGGCGGCATCGGCATCACGCCGATCCTGTCCATGGCGGCGGAACTCGCCGCGAAAGGGCGCGCATTCGAGGCCCATTATGCCGGGCGTTCCGAAGGGATGCTCGCCTTTGTGAATGAAATGCAGGAAATCTGCGGCGACCGGCTGCATCTGCATTACGACGATCAGCCCAGCAAGATGGATCTGAACGAAATTCTCGGGCAGGCCCCCGATGGTGCCCATGTCTACTTCTGCGGACCGGCTGGCATGATCGAGGCGGTCAAATCCGTCGCCACCGATCTGGGCTGGCCCGTCGAGCGGGTGCATTACGAGCTGTTTTCGGTTGCAGCCAATACGGCGGAGGACACGGCATTCGACGTCGAAATCCACAGCACCGGCCAGATCGTGCATGTCCCGTCCGACAAGACGATCATCGAGGCGCTGGAAGATGCGGGTCTCGACCCGCTTTACGACTGCCAGCGCGGCGACTGCGGGATCTGCCAATGTGATGTGATCGACGGCATCCCCGACCACCGGGATGTCATCCTGACCGACAGCGAAAAGGCGGCTAACAACGTCATGCAGATCTGTGTATCGCGGTCGAAAACGCCCAAACTTGTCATTGATATCTGATCTTTACTGGAGACTGCCATGGACCGTTATCGCGGAAATTCCCAAGCCATCGCCGATTTGGTCAAAGGCCACGCCGTTCACCGCGACGTCTACGTGAACGCGGAAATCTTCGAGTTGGAAATGGAGCAGCTCTTTCCCAATTCCTGGATCTACATCGGGCATGAAAGCCAGCTGAAGAACACCGGCGACTTCATCACCTCCAAGATCGGAAACCAGCCGGTTCTGGCATCCCGTCACCGAGACGGGCAGGTCTATGTGCTGCACAACCGCTGCCCGCACAAGGGCGTCAAGATTGCGTCCGAGCCTTGCGGCAACACCGGCAAGTTCTTCCGCTGCCCCTATCACGCATGGTCGTTCAAGACCGATGGTTCACTTTTGGCGATCCCGCTGAAGAAGGGCTACGAAGGCACCGGATTTGACGCGGATCAGGCGGCCAAGGGCCTGACGCGGATCGAGAACGTGAAAATCTACCGCGGCCTGATCTTCGTGCGGCTGGCGAAAGAAGGCCTCAGCTTCGAAGAGTTCTTTGGCGAATCCCTGTCCACGATCGATAACATGGCCGACCGCTCGCCCGAGGGTGAGCTTGAGGTGATCAGCCAGCCGATCCGCTACATGCACACCTGCAACTGGAAGATGCTGGTCGAGAACCAGACCGACACCTGCCATCCGATGGTCGCGCATGAAAGCTCTGCCGGGACGGCGGTCAGCGTCTGGGAACGCGAGAAGGACAACTTCACCGAAACCCCCATGGCCGTGCAGCTTTATGCACCTTTCATGAGCCCTTATGAGTTCTATGAAGGGGCGGGCATTCGCGTCTGGCCAAATGGCCACGGCCACACCGGCGTTTCCGGCTCGATCCACCAGGACTACGAAGACGTGGGCGGCTATCAGGACATGATGATCGAGGCCTATGGCAAGGAACGCGCCCAGGAGATCCTGGGCGATATCCGTCACAACACGATCTATTTTCCCAACATCATGGTGAAGGGGCCGGTCGGCATCCTGCGCAACTTCATCCCGCTCGGGGTCGACAAGACCCTGGTGGAAAGCTGGGTATTCAAGCTGAAGGGTGCCCCCGACAAACTCTATGAGCGCGGCTTGATGTATAACCGCTTCATCAACGCGCCGACGTCGATTGTTGGTCATGACGATCTGGAGATGTACGAACGCGCACAGGAAGGTCTGCACTCCAACGGCAACGAATGGGTCAACCTGCGCCGCCTGTGGGAAGATGACGAGCCAGAAGAGACGACCGAAGTCGTCAACGGCACATCCGAACGCCAGATGCGCAATCAGTTCTATGCCTGGCGCAAGTTCATGGTTCAGAACATGGACCAAGCCGTGGAGGCCGCAGAATGAACCGCGATGACCTGATCGATTTTGTCTATGACGAGGCCGCCACGATTGACCAGATGCGCTGGGACGACTGGCTGGCGCTGTTTCACAAGGACGGACGCTACTGGATGCCACTTGAATGGCAGCAGGAAGATCCGATCCTTCAGCCCTCGCTGATGTATGAGGACCGGTTGCTGCTGACCGTCCGGGTGGAGCGTCTGGCAGGTGAGCGCACCTTCAGCCAGAAACCCAAAAGCCGCTGCCATCACCTGATGGAACGGCCGCGCATCCTCTCGATGGGCGAAGACGGGGGCGTGCATAGACTGCGCACATCATTCATATATACCGAAACGCGGGGTGACCTGCTGGAACGCTATTCCGGCTGGGTCAGTCACGAGTTGGTCGAGGTGGACGGGGCATTGCAGATCAAGCTCAAGCGCATTGATCTGATCAACTTCGATGCGCCATTCAGCAACATCCAGCTCTTTATCTGAGGCAGGCATGAACACCGAAACAGTATACACCCGATTCAAGAGCACCGCCGCGATGCAGGGCGATGCCCCCTTTCTGCATGTGCTGGAGGAAACGGCACAGGTCTATGGCATCCCGCAGGGCGACATCAGCTATGACGAGATGGCGCAAAGGGTGGAGGACTGGCGCAACCGGTTCCTGGATGCCGGATATGGCGCGGGCCATCGCGTCGGGCTGCTGTTGGAAAACCGTCCCGTGTTTCTGGAGATCTGGCTGGCGCTGAATGCGCTCGGGGCCTCCGTGGTGCCGATCAATCCGGACCTGCGGCTGGCGGAACTGGAGTATCTGGCCGAACACTCTGAAATGATCCTGGCGATCGTCCTGTCCGACCGGCTGGAAGAGATGAAGACCGCCGTGGAAAACGCCGGCATTCCCACCCTTGTCACACCGCCCGAAGGCGCGTTGCCAAAGGCCATCCGGCCCGCCGCGGCAGAGGCGGCGCCGAACACGGCGACGGAATGTGCCTTGCTCTATACCTCCGGGACCACGGGCAAGCCCAAGGGCTGCATCCTGTCCAACGAATATTACCTCTATTCCGGTGACTGGTACGCCGGCGCCGGCGGCCACATCAGCCTGCGTCAGGGCGCGGAGCGGATGCTGACCCCCCTGCCCGTTTTCCACATGAACGCGATGGCCGTTTCGGTGATGGCCATGATCACGGTGGGCGGCTGCCTGATCATGTTGGACCGGTTCCATCCGCGCAGCTGGTGGGCTTCGGTCCGCAAAAGCGGCGCGACGGTGGTGCATTATCTGGGCGTGATGCCGCCCATGCTGATGCGCGCCGACCCTTCCGAAGACGACCGCAATCACAATGTCCGTTTCGGATTTGGCGCGGGCGTGGACGCCAAGCTGCATGACCCTTTCGAAGAACGCTACGGTTTCCCCCTGATCGAGGCCTGGGCCTGTACCGAGACCGGATCGGGTGGGGTCATCTGCGCCAATGAGGAGCCGCGCAAGACGGGAACCGCCTGCTTTGGGCGGCCTGCCAAGGAGGTTGAAGTTCGCGTCGTCGACGATGCGGGCAAGGACGTGGCACCAGGCGCACCCGGCGAAATGCTCGTGCGCCGCGCCGGGGACAATCCGCGCTACGGCTTCTTCTCGGGCTATCTGAAAAACCGCGAAGCAACCGACGAGCTTTGGGAAGGCGGCTGGCTCCATACCGGTGACGTGGTTCAGCAGGACAAAGACGGATCGCTGCACTTCGTCGACCGCAAGAAGAACGTGATCCGCCGCTCGGGCGAGAACATCTCGGCGGTGGAAGTGGAATCGATCCTGAACCGTCACCCCGAGATCGCCTCCTGCGCCGCCGCTGCCGCCCCGGACGATGTACGCGGCGACGAAGTGGCCGTGTTCATCATTCTGGACGGTGCCGAAGGCAACAGCGCCAAGGCCGAAGAGATCGTGACCTGGGCCCTGGATCAGATGGCATACTACAAGGCCCCCGGCTGGATCGCTTTTGTCGAGGATCTGCCACTGACCGCCACGCAGAAAATCCTCCGGGGTCAGTTGAAAGACCTGCTGGTGAAGACCTTTGAAACAGACGGGTTCATCGACACCCGACACCTGAAGAAACGCACAACCTGATGGCCCGGCAAAAGCCCTATGACGGCGTTGCCGTCTGTGCGCCGGTCACCGTTCCCTATGCGCGGTATTCCGACAAGACCGCGCACTGGTGGACCGGCAGCGCCCTGGCCGCCCTGTCGCGCCAGACCGGGCTGGGGCCAGAAGATTTCGACGGTTTCTGTTTTGCCAGTTTCTCTGCCGGGCCGGACACGGTTGTCGGCATGGTGCAGCATCTGGGGCTCAGCCCGCGCTGGATGGATCACATCCCCACCGGCGGGGCCAGCGGCGTCATGGCCCTGCGGCGCGCGGCCCGTGCGGTTCAGATGGGCGATGCCGACATCGTGGCCTGTGTTGCCGCCGACACCAACCAGATCGACAGCTTCCGCCAGACCTTGCAGGGCTTTTCGCGGTTTTCGCAGGATGCCACCTATCCCTACGGCTTCGGCGGACCCAACGCGACCTTCGCGCTGATCGCCGATAACTTCATGCGGGAATACGGCGTCTCGCGCGATGATTTTGCCAAGCTCTGCGTCGCGCAAAGGGACAATGCGCTGTCCAACCCCTTCGCACTGATGAAAAAGCCCCTGACCCACGACCAATACATGCAGGCGCGGCCCATCTCCGACCCGATCCATCTGTTCGATTGTGTCATGCCCTGCGCCGGGGCCGAGGCCTTTATCGTGACAACCCCCGAAAAGGCGGAACAGCTGGGCCTGTCCACCGCGCGGCTGGCCGCGACGATCGAACGGCACAATGCCTTTCCCGAAGACCCGGTGCAGACGCGCGGCGGCTGGGCGCGCGACATTGACGATCTGTGGTCGGCGGCGGGATGTGGCCCGCAGGATATGGATATGGTCCAGCTTTATGACGACTATCCGGTGATCGTGGCCATGCAACTGGCCGATCTGGGGATTTGCGAAAAGCCGGAGCTTTCCCGGTTCATCGCAGACAACGATTTCACGATTTCTGGCTCTCTGCCGCTCAATACCAACGGCGGGCAACTCTCTGTGGGTCAGGCCGGCGCCGCCGGCGGATTTCAGAACGTCACCGAAGGGTTGCGACAGATCCTGCAGACGCCCCTGGGCGATCAGGTGCCCGACGCCAGACGCGCGCTGATCTCGGGCTTTGGTCTGGTGAATTATGACCGCGGCATCTGCACCGGTGCCGCCGTTCTTGAGCAGGAGGTGCTGCGATGAGTGATCCGCTGACACCGCCAAAACGCAAGGACCCGCTGGTCGTCACTCGTGCGGGCCATGTCCCTCCTGCCCTGCGCAGCCGCGCGGCCACGGCGATGGCGGCGCGCGCCGGTCAGGGGCGCTTTGTGCTGCAGGTCTGTGACGATTGCGCGCGGGCAACCTATCCGCAGCGTGACCGCTGCCCGTTCTGTTGGGGCGAATTGCGCTGGCAGGATCAGCCCGACGGCGCAGTGATCGAGGCGGAGACCACGATACGCAGCTCCATCGACCTCTTCTTCAAGGACCATCTTCCCTGGCGCATAGGTTCCGCCCGGCTGGATGCGGGGCCGATGGCAACCGTGCATCTGCATGGGGATGTGGGTCAGGGTGACCGCGTCAAAATAGAACTGAAGCTTGACAGATCAGGCAATCCGGCACTCTTTGCCATGCCGGAAAAGGAGACGCCACATATGGCTGACGATCCCCAATTGCGGGTCTTTACCGCCGACCCGAAATATCGGCGCGTTCTGGTGACCGATGGCCGGACGGAAACCGGACAGGCGGTGGCCGAAGCCCTGCTCAAGGCGGGCGCAAAGACGGTCTTCCTCGGCAACGCGGACCCCCTGATGCGTTATCCCGGTCAGGACCGGATCGAGGCCACCCCCGGGATCGAACCTGTCCGGCTGGGCCTGACCGACACCCGCAGCATCGAGGCGCTGGCCGGGCAGTTGGGCGGACGCGTGGACATCGTGGTGAATACGGCGCAGTTCGCCCGCCAGGGTGGCGTCGGTTTCGGGGGAAACCTGAACGATCTGCAATCCGGGCTGGATCTGGAAGTGACGGGCCTGATGCGGCTGGCGCAGGGGTTTGCCCCTGCCCTTTCGGGGCGCTCGGACGATGGCGATCGCTCCGCCGCGGCCTTTGTCGATATCGCCTCCATCCACGGGCTGACCGGACGGGCAGGCTTTGCCGGGTCCTCCGCCGCAGCCGCCGCGCGGCTTTCCCTTCTCGCAAGCCTTCGGGGTGAGATGGCCCGGACCGGCATACGTGTGATCTCTGTCCTGACGGGCCCGGTGGATGACGGCTGGCATCAGAACGTTCCGCCCCCCAAAACCGCACCCGCCCAGATCGCGCGCGCCGTCGTGACCGCCCTTCAGCAGGGGCAGGAAACCATCTGTGCCGACGAGGTCGCAAAGGATGTACTGACCCGCTGGCAGGACGATCCGCTTCTGACAATTCGTGAGGAAAACAAATGAGCAAAACCGTACTTGCGGATCTTGCGGTGGCCCTGGCGTCTGGCCAGGTGCGCGTCATCGACCTGACCAACACGCTCAGCCCGGATTTCCCGGTCATCGTGCTGCCGGCCGAGTTTGGCCAATGCGCCCCGTTCCGCATGGAAAAGCTGTCGCGCTACGACGCGGACGGGCCGGCCTGGTACTGGAACAACATTTCGATGAACGAACACACCGGCACGCATTTCGATGCTCCCGCGCATTGGGTGACGGGCAAGGATCTGCCATCGAATACGGTTGACGCCATCCCGGCGCAGAAATTTGTTGCACCTGCCGTGGTGATCGACATCTCGGCGGAATCCGCGGCAGACGCGGATTTTGTCCTGACACGCGATTTCCTCGAAAACTGGGAAACGGAACACGGCACAATCCCCCCCGACCACTGGATCGCCTTGCGCACGGATTGGTACAAACGGGTCGGCACGCCGGAGTACCTGAACCTGCTCGAAGACGGCGCGCATTCGCCCGGGCCGGATGCAGGCGCTGTCGAGTTTCTGGTTCACGACCGCAAATGCGTCGGCCTGGCGGTCGAGACGGTCGGCACCGATGCCGGACAGGCAAGCACATTCAATCCGCCCCTGCCCGCCCATTCGATCCTGCATGGCAACGGCAGGTTCGGCCTGCAATGCCTGACCAACCTGGACAAGCTGCCGACCTTCGGCGCGATCATCGTGGCATGCCCGCTCAAGATCGAGGGCGGTTCGGGCAGCCCCTTGCGCGTGGTCGCCCTCGTCGAAGGAGAAGCCGCGTGAAGACAACTCTGATCACCGGGGGAAACTCCGGCATCGGCGCCGCAATCGGCGATCTGCTGCGCGCGCGGGGCGAAAAGGTCGTGTCGCTGGGGTTGGAAATGCCCGCTGCCGGGCAGGAAAATCTGTATGGCTATACGGTCGATCTGACAGATGCGACGGCCACCGCCAAGGTGGCAGCAGAGATTGCCGCCGATCATGCAGTTGATGCCGTGGTCCACAACGCAGGTGCGATCCTGCCCGCCCTGTTGTCCGATGCAAACCCGAATGACGTTCTGACATTGGCGCAATTGCATCTGGCCGCCCCCATGGCGCTGACACAGGCTGTCCTGCCGGGCATGACGGAACGTCGGTTCGGGCGCATCCTGTTCATCACTTCCCGCGCCTCGATGGGGATGCCGACCCGCTCCGCCTATGCCGCGACAAAGGCCGGTGTGCACGGTTTGATGCGCACCTGGGCGCTTGAACTGGCCCCCAGCGGGATCACGGTCAACGCCATCGCCCCCGGCCCGGTCCTGACCGAGAATTTCTGGGGCATCGTGCCCAGGGACGGCGAGTTGCAGGAAAAAATCGCCAATGGCGTGCCGGTCCGGCGCATCGGCACACCCGAAGACATCGCCAACGCGGCCGGGTTCTTCCTGGATAGAAATGCCAGCTTTGTCACCGGTCAGGTGCTGTATGTCTGTGGCGGCGCAAGTCTTGGCGGGCAGCCCTCCTGACCTGGCCTGAGTGGTTGGCAGGCATTCCGGCCATCCCTTACGCCTGAAACAGCGATGGCCGGGCGAGATTTATGAGGCCGACCGCGACGCATCGTCAATGATGAACTGCCATCCGGCAGCGCCGTAATCACGCAGCACTTCGATGCCGCCGCCGGTGAGGTTCTGCACTTTCCCTTCCGGATCGGTAAGCTCAAGTGTCCAGTGATTGGTCGACAGCGCAATGTCCTGATGGAGGACATGGATGCGGTTGCCGATCTCGATCCTGGGTTTCAACGCCAGAAGCCCCTCGTAATCGCCCCTTGTGGCCGCCTTGCCGTGAAGCGTTGCACCGTCCGGATTGATATAGGTGACATCCTCAGCATAAAGCGCAACCAGACCTTCAAGGTCGCCTGCATTGAATCTTTCCTGCCAGGCGTCATAGACTTTTTCCAACTCGGTGACCGGCGCAGTATCGCCCGTGGTCTGTGCAAAGAGGTCATTTGCAGACAGCCCCGCACCACTGGCCAGAAACCCTGCACCCAGGAGGCGGAGAAAGCGGGCACGGGTCACGCCCTCTGCTGCGGCCTCATCTGTTGCGCGGGGTCCAGGGACGTCGGAGGGTACTTCGCGGCATCCGTTTCTGATCGAATTCAACATCTGTATGGCCTTTCCCAAAGCATATGTAGTCAAAAGGCTAGTGATGCGAAAAATGGCGGTCCATTTCGGATCAGGTTGATTATTGTGCGCTTTCGGCCAGCGTTGATGCCATCGGCCCCCTGCCAGGTTCAATCAGATCATCCCTCCGGCACGTTGACAGCAATTTATTTTATATATAAAATAAATTCAGCCGGTATCTTCGGAAATCCGGCAAGACGCCTTATTGGAGATCCTTCCGAACCGGGCGACGATCCGCAAAGAGAGATATGACCAACCGTATGGGAAAGTTCAGTATCGACCGTCGCGCCTATGACGACGTGGTGATCACGACGCCCGTCAGTCTTCCCTACGTCAGGTTCAGCGAACAATCCGCGCATTGGTGGATCGGACGGGCCTTGCGGGCCCTGGTGGACGGATCGGGCATTGAAGCGCGCGACATCGACGGTTTCTGCCTGTCCAGTTTCACCACAGCGCCCGACACCGCGATTGGCCTGGCCGAACATCTGGGGCTCAGCGTCCGGTGGCTGGACCATGTACCCCTTGGCGGTGCCAGCGGGATCACCGGGGTCCGACGTGCCGCACGCGCCGTCCAATCCGGTGACTGCGATGTCGTGGCCTGCATCGGTGCCGACACCAACCAGCGCGGGTCATTCGGCAATACCTTGGCCAATTTTTCACGGTTCTCGCAGGATGCGGTCTATCCCTATGGCGCGGGTGGCACCAATGCCAGCTTTGCCCTGATCGCCCGCAATTACATGGAACAATTCAATGTAAGCCGCGAGGATCTGGGACGCATTGCCGTGGCACAGCGGTCCAACGCCATGAAGAACCCAAATGCACTGATGAAAGAGCCACTGACGCTCGATCAATACATGAACGCACGGCCAATCGCCGATCCGATCCATCTGTTCGACTGCGTGATGCCCTGCGCCGGGGCCGAGGCGGTGCTGGTCATGCGGCAGGACACGGCCCGGGCCTGCGGCATTGCCGGTGCCAGACTGCGCAGCAGCATCGAACGCCACAACGCACGGTCGATTGATCCCATGCAGACCTCCGGCGGCTGGGTGGAGGACGTGGGCGAACTCTACAGTATGGCCGGTGTCGGACCCGATGACATCGACGTGGTGCAGACCTATGACGATTATCCGGTGATCTGCATGATGCAGATGGAAGATCTGGGCTTTTGCAGGAAGGGTGAAGGGGCGGAATTTGTCCGCAGCCATGATCTGCGGATCGAAGGCGACTTTCCCCATAATACCTCCGGCGGCCAGCTGTCCTGCGGACAGGCCGGCGCAGGGGGGTCCTATGTCGGGTTGACCGAAGCGGTGCGCCAGGTTCTGGGAACGGCAGGCGATACGCAGGTCAAGGGCGCAAACCTTGCCCTGGCGTCCGGCTTCGGGATGATGACCTATACCAGGGGTCTGTCCTCCTGCGCGGTCATTCTGTCGGGGGAGGGCGCATGACCGACCACCCCTCAGATCAGAACCTGCCGCCCTACCCGCCATCCGCCAGCGGCGCATTCTATGATGCGATTGCCGCAGAGGGGCGGTTCGCATTGCAAAGATGCGCGGATTGCGCGCAGTTCCTCTATCCCGCACATGATGTCTGTCCGTCCTGCCTGTCGACCGATCTGCCGCTGGCTGACGCCCCGCCGCAGGGGCAGATCGCCAGCGAAACAACGATCCGGGCCACCACCAACCCCTATTTTCAGGACCGCCTGCCGATCAGGATCGGCCTGGTGATCCTCGACTGCGGACCCTCGATGATCGCCTTTCTGGACGATGGCGCGGGAATGGGCGACCGCATCGGCGTGTCTTTCCGCCCGGATACCTTCGGCCGGGCGATGGCCTGGGCGAAGTGACCCGGAAATCGTCGGCGCAAATTGCAGGTAAATGGCCACGTCGCCCGGGTCTGTCAGGATAATTCCCGCCGCCATATAATATGCTGAGAAATATTTTTACTTGTAAAATACTTTGATGCCGTCATTATCGGTTAACAAGGATTCGCCCGAAGAATGCAAAAAAGCCGGGTCCGGACAGCATGATTTCATGTTGAAGACCGCAGGGCAGCGCAGACGGCATTTCAATTTCATCACTCAAGGGGAGAAAAAATGATGAAGACCAAGACAGTATTTCTGAAAGGCCTCGCCGCGATCATCGCGACGGGCACAATTCTTGCCACGCCACTGGCCGCCGAGGAGGTTACTCTGCGCGGTGTGAGCTGCTTTCCAATCGGCGCCCCTCCCGGCGTGCCCTTCGAAAATCTCGTGACCGAGATCAACGAAAAGGGCAAAGGGATCGTTCAGATCGACCTTCTGGGCGGCGCGCCCGCCATCGGCAGCCCGTTCCAGGTTGTCGAACGCATGGCCCAGGGGGCCTATGACATTGCCGGCTGTCCCGAGGCCTTCTTTGGCAATATCATTCCCGAAGCGCCCGCGCTCCGGCTTCAGGAGAAGACCTTTGCCGAACTGCGTGAGAATGGCGCGATCGACTATTTCCAGGAGATTTCGAACAAGAAGAACGTCCAGTTCGTTGGCCGCCACCATGATGACGGCGCGTTCAACCTGTTCCTCGCCGAGGGCAAGGCCATCGACAAGGCCGACCTGACCGGTCTGAACCTGCGGGTGTCGCCTGTCTACACGGCCTTCTTCAAGGCACTGGGCGCCTCGGTACAGCGGTCCTCCATGCCCGAGGTTTATACCCTGATGGAAAGCGGCGCGGTTGACGGCTACGGCTGGTCGGTGCGCGGCATCTCTCCGTCCTGGTATCCGGTCACGAAATATCGTGTCGAACCCGGCGTCTACCGCGCCTCCATCCATACGGTTGCAAACATGACCAAATGGAATGCGCTCAGCGACGAGGCCCGCGCCGTCATCAACGACGTGGTGATCGGTTGGGAGAACAAGATGGAAGGCACCAGCGACTATGCCAAGCAGCTGGATGCAGAGATGCTCAAGGTGTTCGAGGAAAACGGCATCGAAACCATCACACTTGAGGGCGAAGAAGCCGACAAATGGGTCAGCATGGCGCGTGAAACCGCCTGGGACGAATTCATCGAGCAGAACCCCGAGACCGGGCCAAAGCTGAAAGAGCTTTTCACAGCAGCCCAATAAACCAACCAAACGCAAATTCCGGCAGACCGTCGCCTGATGGTCTGCCGGGCTTGCCTGCCTGCAACACGAGCCGGAGAACGTCATGCCTTCGCTTATCGACAGATTCGAAACCGTCTTTGAGAAATTCAACCTGTTTGTCGCCATCTGCGTGGCCGGGTCGATCGGCGTTTTCGCAATCCTCGTCCCCCTCGATTTTTTCTTGCGCAAACTGGGCCTGCGCGGTCTGGAATGGTTGAACGAAGGCGCTGAATACGGGCTTTACGCAGGGGTGTTCCTGTCGTCGGCCTGGGTGCTCTACAAAGGGGCCCATGTGCGCGTCGACATCATCCTGACCGCAATTCCAGCCTGGCTCGGCGCCAGGGTGGAACGTGCGATTGATCTATTCGGCTCGCTGCTATGCCTCTGCATGGCCTATTTCGGGGCCAACGGCACGCTCAGCAGCTATGCCTTCGGCTCCCTGCCGGACAAGGACCTGCAAATCCCCAACTGGATCGTTCTTGCCGTCTTCACGCTGTCATTCCTCATGCTCGCCATCGAATTCCTGTTCCGGTTTCGACGTGCGGGAATGTCCGACCATAAAATCTCTACAGACATAGGATTCTGATGATGGAATGGTATTCTGCCCTTGTCCTGCTGCTCGGGATCGTCTGCTTCTTTCTATTCCTCGGCCTGCCGGTTGCCTTTGCCTTCATGGCCGCGAACATCATCGGCACCGCCCTGTTCATCGGTGGCCTTGCGACAATGGGGGACTGGACGATTGCCTCCCTGTCGCTTCAGAGCATGCCGATGGAATTTCACGAGGCGATATCCTATTCACTCGCGACCATCGCCCTGTTCCTGCTAATGGGGGAAATCCTGCTTGAGACAGGGGTCGCCTTCAAGGCCATCGGCGCAATCGAGCGCATGATCTCGCGGGTGCCGGGCCGGCTGGCCATCGTGTCCATCGTCGGCGGAACAGTATTTTCCTCCCTCTCCGGATCGACCGTGGCCAACACCGCGATCCTGGGCAAGGTCCTTTTGCCGGACATGCTCAGGCGCGGCTACAAACCTGCCATCGCGATGGGCCCGATCATGGCGGTGGGGGGCATTGCCATGCTGATCCCGCCCTCGTCGCTGGCGGTGCTGCTGGCAAGTATCTCGCAGAAATCCGTGGCCCTGCTTCTGGTCGCCGGTATCATTCCCGGCTTTCTGATGGCGATGAGCTTCTTTGCCTATGTGATCATCCGGTGCACCATCAACCCTGATCTGGCACCCCCTTTCGAAACCGATACCAGCTATCTGGACAAGCCGCTGACCATCACGGTCAACAGCCGGCGCCGCACCCTGTGGTCCTGGACATACCAGGGCCGCTCGCTGCGCATGGTGAACCGTCTCTTGCCGACGATCATCTACATCCTCCCGCTGTTCAGTATCTTCATTGTTGTGGTCGGCAGCATCCTGACGAACTTTGCTTCGCCGACCGAAGCCGCCGCAATGGGCTGCCTCGCTGCATTCGGCGCCTGCCTGTTCTTCCGGCTGTTCAAGAGCACGATCACGATCACCGGCATTGAAGGCGCCGATTTCGGCTGGGCCGAGGTTGGCAAGGCGCTGATGGAAACGGCCAAGGTCAACACCATGATCATTTTCATCATTGCCGGGTCGCTGGTGTTTACCCAGGCGATGGCCGTCTCGGGCGCCACTCAGGGGTTGCTCCAGGCCATGACCGCACTCGATCTTTCGGCGCTCTCGGTGGTGCTGTTCATGATCCTCATCCTGCTCTTTCTCGGGGCCTTCATGGATCAGGTCAGCATGTTGCTGCTCACCCTGCCGTTCTTCCTGCTGGGGCAAACCTCGCTTCAGGCGATCTATGACATTGATCCGATCTGGCTGATGGTGCTGATCCTGATCACGATGGAGATCGGGCTGCTGACGCCACCCTTCGGCCTGCTGCTCTTCGTCATGCGGGGCGTCGCGCCGGAAGGGATCACGATAGGCCAGATCATCAACTCGGCACTGCCCTTCATCCTGATCGAACTGGCGGTGCTTGCGCTTCTGATCTTCGTGCCGTCGGTCGCCACATGGCTTCCCAACCTGATCAAGTAGGACTGCAAACCATGTCTGCAGACACACCGCCCGTCACGCATCCCACCTGCCATGATCGTTACGACGACGTCGTGGACGGATTTGCGCCACAGGACCGGACACTGCGGACAATGCTGCAACGTCAGGCCGACCGCTACGGCGACCGGCCTTTCGTGACCTGCGGCGGCGTCAGCTGGACGTTTGCCCGCACCGCCGAGGTCGCCCGCGACTGGGGCACGCGGCTGGGTGCGGCGGGGATCAGCGCGGGCGACCGCGTGCTGATCCACTGCAGCAACCGCGCCGAATTCCTGCAGGCCTACCTGGGGGCCACCTGGATCGGGGCCATCGCCACCCCGGTCAATACCGCCTTTCGCGGCGCACAGCTTGCCCATGTTCTGGCAAACGCCGGGCCCAAGCTGCTGATCGTGGAAGAGCAGTTTCAGCACGCCTACGACGATCTGGGCGCAGATGCGCAGCTGTCCCCGCTGCTTTGGCCCGTCACGGCGGAGGGCATTCAGACCAGCGGTTCAACGGCGCAAGCGGCGGACATTCTTGCCGTGCAGCCGGGCGATACCGCCGCAATCCTCTACACCTCGGGCACCACCGGCCCGTCAAAGGGCGTCTGCTGCCCGCAGGCGCAATTCTTCTGGTGGGGCATCTATTCGGCCCGCGCACTGGGCGTGCGCGAAGGCGATGTGCTGATGACCGCCCTTCCGGTGTTCCACACCAATGCGCTCAACGCCTTTTACCAGGCGCTGCTGATGGGTTGCGAATATGTGCTGCTGCCGAAATTCTCGGCCTCCGGCTATTGGACGTCCGCGGTGGAATGCCGTGCCACCGTGACCTATCTGCTGGGGGCAATGGCCGCGATCCTGATGGCCCAGCCTGAGCGGCCCGGGGACCGCAAACATGTCATCCGCACCGCCCTGGGTGGCGGTGTGCCCGCCCGGGATCAAGAGACGTTCTTTCACCGTTTCGGCGTTCCGCTGGTCGATGGCTATGCCTCCACCGAAAGCAATTTCCTGTTCTACAACCCCTACCCCTCTCCCCGTCCCGGCAGCATGGGCAAGCTCGCCAAGGGGGCCCATGCCATGGTGGCCGACGAACACGACATGCCGGTCCCCGACGGCACGGCAGGCGAACTGCTGCTGCGCCCGACAGAGCCGCATTCCTTTGCTTCGGGATATTTCGGCATGCCGGAAAAGACGGTCGAGGCCTGGGCCAACCTGTGGTTCCACACCGGTGACCGGGTGGTGCGCAACCCCGATGGCTATTTCAGCTTCATCGACCGGATGAAGGACGCGATCCGCCGCCGGGGCGAGAATGTATCGTCATGGGAGGTCGAACAGGCCATCATGACCCATGACGCGATTGAGGCCTGCGCGGTCTATCCGGTGCCATCGGAACTGGGCGAAGACGAAGTTGCAACGGCAATCCAGCTGAAGGACGGGCAAACCCTGCCCCCGCTGGACCTGATCCAATATCTGGAAACACGCCTGGCCCATTTCGCGGTGCCGCGCTACGTCCGGCAGATGCAGGCGATGCCCCTGACCGAGAACGGCAAGATCAAGAAGGTCGTGCTGCGCGAGGAAGGAATTGTGCCGGACATGTGGGATCTGGAAACCACCGGCTACAAGGTCAAACGCTGACCGCTGCCCGCCTGCGGCCCCTCTCGACCAATAATGTCTATGTAGAACGCGGCCTGGCCCGGGTACAGGTCAGGCCGCGTTCGATCCTGTCTGTTTACAGGTATTTGCCTGACAACAACGCCCCGCAACCCGGCACATGCGGCTTGAGGTTCAGCTTTGTCAGCATCTGATGGGTTGTCGCCACGGCGGCCGACACCACGGGAATCCCGCATTCAACCTCGACCTTCTGGATCGCGGCAAGCGAGGGCATTTGCACACAGGCCGACAGCACCAGCGCGTCGATGTTCTTGAGGTTCGCACGTTTGTAGATCTCGGTCAGGTTCATCGGATCCTGCGCGGCAACCTCAAGGTTGTCGGGAATCTCAAGCGCGATACTGTCGGTCACCTCGATCCCTTCCGCCGTGATGTAATCCGCGACCATATCAGTCAAGGGGCGCATGTAGGGCGTCACGATCGAAACCCGCTTGGCCCCCATCAGGTGCAGCCCGTCGACCAGCGCTCCGGCAGAGCTGACAACCGGCGCGGGGTGGCCGTTGTCCACGGTCACCTGATGCAGGCGCTTCTGGCTTTCGCGGTGATATCCCCGCCCCATCGACATGATCGCAACCAGACAGGCATAGCCCATCACATCGACCGCCGCATCGCTCAGCTCCAGCGCGCAGCGGTCGCTGTCCTTGTCCATCGCGGCCAGCTCTTCCTTGGTCACCTTCTTCATCCGCATCCGGCTGGAGTGGAAGGAAAACCGCTCAGGATAGAGCGTTTCACGCGACCGCAGCATCGCCGGGATTTCACGTTCCATCGTCAGGTTCGATGACGGAACGATCTGCCCGATCTTCAGGGTCTGATGCATGTTTTCCATGTCAGTCCCCGATCTTCACAACCGGATTGCGCAGCACGCCGATGCCATCGACACCGCATTCGATCACGTCACCGGGCCACATCCATTCCTGCGGATCGCGCCCCGCACCCACGCCTGCCGGGGTGCCGGTGGCGATGATATCGCCGGGCTCCAGCGTGATGCCAGACGAAATATCGGCAATCAGCGTCGGGATATCGAACAACAAATGCTTGGTGTTGGACCGCTGCTTTTCCTCGCCGTTCTTTTTCAGCCAAAGCGTCAGGTCATGCGGGTCCGCAATATCCTCCGCAGTCACGATCGCGGGGCCAAAGGGGCAATAGCTGTCCTGCCCTTTCGAGAAAATCCACTGCCCCGCGCGGCGGTTGTCGCGGGCCGAAACATCGTTGATCACCGAATAGCCAAAGACATGGCTCATCGCGTCATCCTTGGAAATCCGCGTCGCGCGCTTGCCGATGATCACCGCCAGCTCCACCTCCCAATCCAGCATTTGCGTCATCGACGCATTGTGCTGGATCGGCTCACCGGTTGCGATCACGCTGGTTGGCGGTTTCGAGAACACCACCGGTTCCTTGGGCAGATCCTTGGAGGTGTCCAGCGACTTGGCGCTTTCCGCGACATGTTCGACATAGTTCAGACCGATGCCAAAGATGTTCTTGCGCGGACGCGGGATCGGCGCCAGCAGGCGCACGTTTTCCTCCGGCACCGCAATCCCTGCGGGCCGCGCATCCGCCGTATCCGACAGGGCCTGCTTGATCGCCCGAAGCGCATCGGGACCAAGGTCGATCAAGGTCAGCATGTCAGCGGGCAGCGCCGCGCCAACCGCCTCGCCCAGATATTCAACGTCGATGACAAGGCCGTCCTGCACGACGCCAAGACGCCCTTCGCCTGCGACGCCGTCGCGATAGGTAACTAGTTTCATTTTGGTATCCTGTATTTATCCGCTGA
Source organism: Sulfitobacter sp. G21635-S1 (assembly GCF_027213915.1). Classification (NCBI taxonomy): domain Bacteria; kingdom Pseudomonadati; phylum Pseudomonadota; class Alphaproteobacteria; order Rhodobacterales; family Roseobacteraceae; genus Sulfitobacter; species Sulfitobacter sp. G21635-S1. The sequence continues at coordinate 88,585 of NZ_JAPWGV010000016.1, read as the reverse complement.
CGACCTGATGGCCGCCGTTGTCTTCCAAAGCCTGTTCCGCGTAGAAGCCGAGCTTTCGCATGGTCGGCAGATCGTGGAACGAGAACAGGCAGGCATCCTCGCCGCTTTGCGTGTTGCAATGCTCGTGCCACATCCAGGGCGGCACGCAGAAGATGTCCTTTTCCTTCCAGTCGAACCGCTTTCCGTTGATCACGGAATAGCCTTCGCCCTTGGCCACCTGATAGATGATGTTGCCGGTATGGCGGTGCGCCTTGGTGTGCTCGGACGGGCGCAACAGTTGCATGTTGGCACCCATGGTCAGCATCGGATCCGCCCCGGTCTTGGGGTTGATGTAGCGCATGATCACCCCGTCATAGGGCGACCCGTCAGTCACCTTGGCGTAGTTCTGCAACGCCTCATAGGTCTGGTCCCAGCGGAATTTCAGCAGCGGCGAATAGGGCTGGTCCCATTTGTCCAGCTCGGGCATCAGCGCGGGGGAACCATAGGTCGCCGGGCTGTCGTCCAGCGGCAGGTTGCTGGCCTGATAATCCTCCGGATGCACCTCGTAGAAGTTCGCTTCAAGCGCGTTGGTCAGCGGAATGTCCAGCCCGTCCTGCCACAGGCAGGTGCTGCCGTCTTCCTCGATCCCGTGCTCATGCCATGTGCTGTTGGGCGTCAGCACGAAATCCTTCGCGCCAAGGCTCATCTTGTGGCCCTCGACAATCGTATAGGCGCCGGTACCTTCCATGATGAACCGCAAGGCCGAGGCCGCGTGGCGGTGGGCGCCTGCGCGTTCGCCCGCTTTCATCGTCTGGATGCCCGAGAACAGCCAGCCGCAGGCGGCGCTGACCTCGCGCCGCTTGGGGTTGCGCAGATAGACAACACGCCGGCCCGCATCCTCGGGGCGCACCAGATCAATGGCGCGCAGAACCTGCGGACGCAGGTCGTCCCAGCGCCACAACACGGGATCGGACGTCGGCGTCGGCTCCCAGGGCTCGATCGAGTTGGCAACGGTCCAGAGCGCGCCGGTGTCCTGCTTTGCCAGATCCTCGTAATAGGCCTCCAGCTCCGGCGTGTCGCGCACCCGTGCGCGGCCCAGAACGTCGTCTTTATCGGCAGTATCAGTCATGGTTTCCTCCAGTCTTGATTGGATTAGGATTCTTCGCTGTCGTCCGGCATCGGCACAGCGTTCAGGTCCGGCGCGGGGGCCGGGCCGGTTTTCAGATTGACGGCAGCCTGCGGCACCTGATTGACCCGCAGGTCGAAAATATCGAACCGGTTATAATGGCCGGTGATGTCATGCATCTGCTTGGGCTGGATGCATTTGCCCAGGTCGATCTCGGCATAGACGATGCCTTCGTCGTCGATCAGGCCGGGGACAACCTCGCGCCCGTCGGGGCCGATGATCCCGGAATAGGCACTGGATTTGCGCTCCAGCATATCGCGGGCATCCGGTCGGATCTCTTCCATCGCCGTGATGATCTCGTCCGAGACCGTCGAGGTAGCAGTCACCGTAAAGACCTTGCCTTCAAAGCTGTGCGACATGCTGCGCAGCTTGATCGCCTCGGCCATGTCGTAATCCTTCGGTGCCACCGGCAGCGAGATATAGCTGGCGGTATGTACCAGTTCGCCCTGCGCCAGCAGGGTGAACCGCGCCAGCGTATTGGTGTTCTCACCACAGGCGAGCCCGCCCAGCGGGCCAATTTCCGTGTCATAGACCCTGAGGCTGGACCCATCCCCGCCCGTCCAGGTCAGTTTCTCCGCCCAGGTGGGCACCAGCTTGCGGTGCTTGCCCAGGATCGCGCCATCCGGCCCGATGAACAGCAATGTATTGTAAAGCGCGCCCAGCGACACGGGGCTGCGTTCGTTCAGCCCCATCACCACATAGCAATTGTTCGCCCTGGCGGCGGCCTGAACCTTCGCCACTTCGGGACCATCGGCAAAGACCGAGGCCCGCACAAGTTTCTCGAACCACGCGCTGCCCGTCACCGGATCGGTGATCCAGTTCCAATAGGGGTATCCGGGGATGAACACCTCCGGAAACACCACAAGCCGCGCGCCGTTTCCGGCGGCCTCGCCAATCAGGCTTACGGCCTTTTCCACGGTCTTGCCCGCATCCAGAAACACAGGGCTCGCCTGAACCGCCGCAGCCGTGAACTTCGGAAAGTCATTCAATGGCAACATTTCGTCTTCACCTTCCAGATTGGATTGCGCCGACATGCGCAAGGGCGCGGGAATCGGCATCAAGGATGTTCGTGTCCGGGCCCGTCCGCCTGCGCGCCGCCCGACTGAGCGGGCAAGTGGCACGACTCACCTGACCCCGTGAATCGATCATGAAGGACAACGCCGCAGCTGACGAGGTCATCTTGACACCTCTGGCGTTATCCACATGATTCTGAATTGTTTTTTTCCTCATATTCGATTTATTCGCTCGAAGTAGAAAACTGATCGTTGACTTATTTTACATATAAATCTATTCATTACCATACTTTTTTTGGAGAGATGATGATGGCTGAACGATCCTTTGCGAAAGAAGTCGAAGACCTGAAGCTTGGAGAGGGCGACCTGTTCCGCGGTGAGGGCATTCTGGCGATCACAAAGGCCCTGCTGCAATCCGGTGTCGCCTATGTCGGCGGCTATCAGGGATCGCCGATTTCGCACCTGATGGACGTGCTGGCAGATGCCAATGACATCCTCGACGACCTCGGCGTGGTCTTTCAAAGCTCGGCCAGCGAAGCAACCGCAGGCGCGATGCTCTCGGCTTCCGTCATGTATCCCCTGCGCGGTGCTGTGGCGTGGAAATCCACCGTCGGCACCAATGTCGCCTCCGACGCCCTGTCAAACCTTGCATCCGGCGGCGTCACCGGCGGCGCGATGGTGATCGTCGGCGAAGACTACGGCGAAGGCTCCTCCATCATGCAGGAGCGCACCCACGCCTTTGCAATGAAATCCCAGATGTGGCTGCTGGACCCGCGCCCCGATCAGGCCTGCATGGTCAATCTGATCGAAAAGGGTTTCCAGTTGTCGGAAGCCTCCAACACCCCGGTGATGCTGCAGGTGCGGGTGCGGTCCTGTCACATGACAGGCGAATTTGAATGCAAGGACAACAAGCGCCCCGAATTCACCCTGCGTGACGCGATGAACAATCCCGAACGCGATCTGGGCCGCATCGTTCTGCCGCCCGCCGCCTATGAGCATGAGGTCGAAAAGATCAAGGTGCGCATGCCCGCCGCCATCGACTTTATCCGCGACCAGAAGCTGAACGAATTCTTCGGCCCCACCGGCAAGGAAAAGACCGGCAAGACCGGGCTCATCGTCGTCGGTGGCATGTACAACAGCACCATCCGCGCGCTGCAGTTCCTCGGGCTCTGTGATGCCTACGGCAATTCGCGCGTGCCGATCTACGTGATGAACGTGGCCTATCCGACCATCAAGTCCGAAGTCGACGCATTCTGCGAGGGTCTGGATGCCGTCCTGATGATCGAGGAAGGGCAGCCCGAATATATCGAACAATCCATCTCGACGGTTCTGGCGCGCACGAAAAGCCCGACAGAGGTCCATGGCAAGGATTACCTGCCGATGGGTGGCGATTATACCGCCGCCGTCCTGACCGAAGGGATCGGCCGTTTCCTTGAGGATCATGAGCCAAAACAGCTCGGCAACCGCGCCCCGGTGCCCGATCCCGTCCCGATCCTGACCAACCCGGTGATCGAACGGCTGGGCGAGGTTGTTCCGGCACGACCGCCGGGCCTGTGTACCGGCTGCCCCGAACGGCCGATCTTTGCCGCCATGAAAATGGTCTTCGAGGAAACCGGCACACACCATGTCTCGGCGGACATCGGCTGTCACCTCTTCTCGATCCTGCCGCCCTTCAATCTGGGTGCCACCACCATGGGCTTTGGCCTTGGCCCGGCCTCGGCGGCGGCGTTCAACGTCAAGGGCGCCAAACGCTCGATCTCGATCATGGGCGACGGCGGGTTCTGGCACAACGGGCTGACCAGCGGCATCGGCAATGCGGTGTTCAACAAGCACGACGGCGTCTTTGTCATTGTCGACAACTTCTATTCCTCGGCCACCGGCGGTCAGGACATCCTGTCGTCCCGCGCGCTGAACAAGCGCCGCAACACCAACAATTCCATCGTGGATGCGGTCAAGGGGATCGGTGCCAAATGGGTCCGTCAGGTCGATCACACCTATGACGTGACCAGGATGCGCGATGTGCTGAACGAGGCGCTGACCACCGATGCCGAGGGGCCCAAGATCATCGTGGCGTCGTCGGAATGCATGCTGAACAAGCAGCGCCGCGAAAAGCCGAAGGTCGCCAAGGCGATCAAGGGCGGCCAGCGGGTGATCAAAGAGAAATTCGGTGTCGACGAAGATGTCTGCACCGGCGATCACGCCTGCATGCGGCTGTCGGGCTGCCCCTCGCTGTCGATCAAGGAACTGGACGATCCGCTGCGCGACGATCCCGTTGCCTCCATCGACGATACCTGCGTGGCCTGCGGCAACTGCGGCGAAGTGGCGGATGCCGCCGTGCTCTGCCCCTCCTTCTTCCGCGCCGAGGTTACCCATAACCCGACTGGCTGGGACAGGTTCCGGGCCAGGTTCTCCGGCTCCGTGATCCGCTACCTGCAAGACCGCCGCGAAAAGCGCGCGGTCAGCTTTGAGGCATAGAAAGATGAAAGATGACACCGTCAAACTGGGCCTGAAGCCCGCTGGCCCCGCAACAGAGCGGCCGATTTCCATCGCCATTGTCGCGATGGGCGGTCAGGGCGGCGGCGTTCTGACTGGCTGGATCGTGGCGCTTGCAGAAGCCCACGGCTGGGTGGCGCAATCCACCTCCGTTCCCGGCGTGGCCCAACGCACCGGGGCCACCATCTATTACGTCGAGATGATGCGCCCAGGCGCGGGTGGACAAAAACCGGTGCTGGCGCAGATGCCCACGCCCGGCGATGTCGATGTGGTGATCGCATCGGAATTCATGGAAGCCGGCCGCTCGATCCTGCGCGGTATCGTGACACCCGACCGAACCACCCTGATTGCCTCCAGCCACCGGTCGCTTGCGATCAGCGAAAAGATGGCCCCCGGCGACAGCATCGCGGACAGCAGCGCCGTCAGTGATGCCATCGGTGTGGTCGCCAAACAGGAAATCGTCTTCGACATGAACGCGATGGCGGTCAGGAACGGCTCTGTCATCTCCTCCGCCATGTTCGGCAGCCTTGCCGCGTCAGGCACCCTGCCTTTTGAGCGGGAGGCCTATTACGATGTGATCCGCAAGGGCGGCAAGGGCATCGAGGCCAGCATCCGCGCCTTTGACGCCGCCTATGACCGGACCACAAACGGCGCAGAACCGGAGCCGACCGATGCGGCAGACACCGCCACCCCCGTTGCCGCACTGCCTGACAGCTTGCGCGACAAACGGGCCAACGCCCTGCTCACCCGCCTGCGTGCGGAACTTCCCGAACAGGCCCATGCCATGGCCTATCTGGGTCTGCAAAAGGTCGTCGATTTTCAGGATGCCGCCTATGGCGCTGAATATCTCGATATCCTGCGTGATCTCACCAAGTCGGACAGCGCGGCAAATGGCGCGGAACACGACTTTGCCTTCACCGCAACAGCCGCCAAATACCTCGCCAATGCGATGGCGTATGACGATGTCATCCGCGTCGCCCGCATCAAGACGCAAAGCGCGCGGCGCCAGCGCGTGGCAGATGAGGTCGGCCTGCAGGACGGTCAGGTTCTTAACACCACCGAATTCATGCACCCCCGCATGGAAGAAGCCGCATCAACCCTGCCCGCCGGGCTGGCCACCTGGCTGAAATCGCGCAAATCCCTTTATGCCTGGCTGGACCGCCGCATCAACAAGGGCCGCCGCGTGCAGACCTACCGCCTGACCGGGTTCCTGCCGCTGCATTTTGTCGGTGCGCTCAAGGTGATACGCCGCAAATCCCTGCGCCACAAGACAGAGGTCGCCCACCGCGATGCCTGGCTGGCCGATGCCTCGCAGGCGCTGGCGCGCAACTATGATCTCGGCATCGCGATGCTCACCTTCCGCCGCCTGATCAAGGGCTATTCAGACACCCATGTCCGGGGGCATTCCAAGTTCGACAAGGTCATGCAGACCACAAAGTCCATCGCGTCCCGCGATGACGCAGCGGAATGGGCGCAACGTCTTTTGACTTCTGCGATCAAGGATCCGTCCAGCAAGGATCTGGACGGCACGATCATGACAATTGAAAGTTTTTCGAGCACATGAACAAGATCGACAAACCCGCGCCGTTTCCCCGTCCTCTGGATCGTGCGGATATCCCGTTTCCCGGCTGGAGCTACAAGCACATATTCCGCCACGGCCAATGCGACCCTGCGGGCATTGTCTATACGCCAGAATTCTTCAACGTGTTCAACCACGCCATCGAAGCATGGTTTTCCGACTGCCTTGGCCTTTCCTATTATGATTTCCTCGGCCCCCGCCGCACCGGGCTGGGCTATGTCAACGCCCATGCCGAATTCTTCTCGCCGGTCAAAATGGGCGAGGAAGTCGAATATTTCATCCGTGTCTCCAGGATCGGCAGCAAGTCTTACGCGCTGGAACTGAACGCGATGCTTGGCGAGACGGAGGCCCTGCGCGGGCTCTTTACAACCGTGACCACCTGCCTGGACACGCATTCATCCATCGACATACCAGTCGACCTGAGAGGTGCATTGAACCAATATGTATTCTCGGATAATGCCTAGTATGTAAAAATATGGAAATGCAGATAGATCGATGATGGCCCGTGACCCGGCTCAGGATAGTTCAAAACACCGCAAGGACGACACCCGGCTCTGGCTCAGCGTGCTGGATGTCTATAATTTCGTCTATCCCGAAGTGAACCGGCAGCTCAAGGAGCAGACGGGCATCAGCGTTTCGAAATTCGATGTGCTTGCACAATTGGCCCGCTACCCCGACGGTCTGAGCATGGGCGAGCTTTCGGCCAGGCTCAAGGTCAGCAACGGCAATGTCTCCGGCCTGGTCAACAGGCTGCGCAAGGACGAGCTGGTGGACAAATCCATGTCGGCTGACGACAGGCGCTCCTTTGTCGCCGTGCTGACACCCGCAGGTCGCCAGCGGTTCGAGGAAGCAGCGGCCGTTCACGCCGACGTCCTGGCAAAATGTTTCCTGCATCTCGACGCCAAGAACCTTGCGGAAACCACCGCCATGCTGAAATCGATCATCAAGAAACCAGGCGGCAAGGCTCCGACGGACAATGACTAAGAAAAGTGATGACCTCGGCTTTCCCTTCAAAACGCCGGAACAACTGTCGCAATACCTGCCCTATCTCATGACGCGGCTGACGAACCGCTGGCAGGTCAAACAGGATGCCGACCTCAAGAACATTGGTATCCAGGGTGCGACGATGCGGATCATGGCCTGCCTCGCCGCGTATAAGCAACTTACGGTAAACGAAGTCTCCGTGCTGTCGGTGACAGAACAATCCACTGTCAGCAGGCTGGTCGAACAGCTTGTCACAGCCGGCCTGGCGCAGCGCGAAATCGACGCATCCGACCAGCGTGTGCGCCGCGTTTCACTGACCGCCAAGGGCCGCAAAAAGCTCAGGGAAACGGCGCCGCTGGTCAACGCGAACTATCATCACATGACCGATGGCATTGACCCGGCGCAGCTGGCCGTCTGTGTTGAAGTGATGCAGGCAATGCTGAAGAAAATCCGCGTTCACGACCTCTGAAAGGTCGCTCAGGAAAACCGCGCCGATTGTGATACGCCGCGGTCAGCATGTTGTCAGATCATGGGTGCCACAGGCCCCGCCCACCCATTGTGAACGGGACCTGAGCCGCCTCAGCTATAGGCAACACAGACCGATTTGGTCTCAAGGTAGTTGTCCAGGGCGCCTGTTCCGTGCTCCCGCCCGATGCCTGATTGCTTGAATCCGCCAAAAGGCATGTTCTGATCGGGGATGTTGTGGCTGTTGACCCAGACCGTCCCGGCCTGCACCTGCGGCACCAGCTTCATCACCCGGTTGATGTCGCGGGTCCAAAGCGACGCGCCAAGCCCGTAGCGGGTGTCATTGGCCATCGCGATGGCCTCTTCCTCAGTCTCGAAGGGGGTAATCGTCGCCACCGGGCCAAAGACCTCGTCCTGCATGATCGCGGTGTCTGAACGCGCATCCGCAAAAAGCTGTGGTGCCACGTAGTACCCCTGCCCCGGTGCGGCGATGTCCAGCAGGGGCGTTGCCCCGTCAGCGATACCCCGGGCAATCATCCCCTTCACATGATCAAAATGTTTGGCCGACACCACCGGGTTGATCTGGTTGGCGGGATTCATCCCATCCCCGATTGGCAGCGACGATGTAATCGCCTTGAGCGTCGCCACAGCTTCCTCATAAATGCCCTTCTGCACATAGATGCGCGCCCCGGCACAGCAGGTCTGGCCCGAGTTGAAGAACATCCCGATGCCTGTCGCGGGCCCCAGCAGGTTCAGGTCCATATCGTCAAAGAACACCATCGGGGCCTTGCCGCCAAGTTCCAGCGTCACCGGCTTGACGGTCTCCATCGCCTTGGTGCCGATCTTCTTGCCGACCTCGGTCGACCCGGTAAAGGTGATCTTGTCCACACCGGGATGCTGCACCAGCGCGGCCCCCGTGGCCCCGTCCCCGGTAATGACGTTGACCACCCCATCGGGAAAGCCCGCCTCGCGCGCCAATTCCGCAAACCGCAGCGATGTCAGCGGCGTCTCCTCCGCCGGTTTCAGCACCACGGCACAGCCCGCCGCCAGCGCCGGGGCCACTTTCCACACACACATGTTCAGCGGGAAGTTCCAAGGCGTGATCGCCGCGACAACACCAACCGGCTCCTTGCGGGTATAGGCGGTGTAACGCGTCCCCGGCGGCACGGCGATTGAGACGTCAAAGGTCTCGCCCCGGATCTTGGTGGCCCAACCGGCCATGTACCGCAGATATTCAGCCGAGGACGCCACTTCGACCAGACGCGACAGCATGATCGACTTGCCGTTTTCCAGCGTTTCAAGCTGTGCCAGTTCCTCGCCGTTCTCCTCGATCAGATCGGCAAGCCTCAGCATCAGCCTTGTCCGCTCCGCACCCGGCATCCCGCCCCAGGCGCCTGCCATCGCCGCCCTGGCGGCCAGCACGGCGCGGTCCACATCGGCTTCCGATGCCGTCGGAACCTGTGCCAGAACCGATCCGTCAGCGGGGTTGAAGACATCAAAGCCGGGCGCCTCACCGCCAACGCTTTGCCCGTTGATCAGCATCTTCGGAGCCTTGAGAAAGGCTGTCACATCGGGGCTGATGCCACTGGGGGCCTGATCCGGAATTCCGATACGCATGAAATATCTCCTCGTGATGGGCCTGTTTCAGGCCTTGTTCTGGTGGGGTTTGTTGGATTCTTCGTGCCGCGCGTGCAGATCACGGATCGAGGTCCGGAGGCTTTGGCCAACGATGACAATGATGGTGAGCACCAGCAGGGCCGCGATAGGGCGGTTGACGAAATCAAGCAGAGAGTCGATCCGACCCATCGAGGCGCGCAGTTTGACCTCCATGATCCCGCCCAGAACCATGCCGAGGATGATCGGCACCGTGGGCAGGTTCAGACGTTTCAGGATCAGGCCGAACACCCCGAACCCCGCCGCAATCATGCAGTCCATCGCGGAGTTGCGCAGCGAATAGACGCCGACAAAGCTGAGCACCAGGATCGCCATCCCCAGAAAGCGCGTGGGGATGCGGATGATCCGGATCAGCAGATTGGACGACACCACCATCCAGAGGATCACGATCACATTGAGCAGGAGCAGCGACAGATAGAGGGCATAGACAAAGTCCATCTGGTTCTGGAACAGCCCCGGCCCCGGCACGACATTGTGCACATAGAAGACCGACAGCATCATCGCCGTCAGCGCCTCGCCCGGAATGCCGAGGGCCAGCAGCGGGATCATCGCCGCGGCAGGCACCGCGTTGTTCGCGGATTCAGAGGCAACCAGCCCCTCCGGGCTGCCGCGCCCGAACATTTCCGGCGTCTTGGACCGTTTGCGCGCGGCGGTGTAGCTGAGGAATTGCGCGGTAAATTCGCCCACCCCCGGAATGATCCCCATCAGAACGCCAAACCCGCCACCCGTCGCCGCCGTGCGCCGGTATTTCCATATCTCGCACATGGCCCTGAACATGGACCCAGACACAGGCTGCGCATCCGGCGCGCTGTCAGGTTCGACAATCAGTTGAAAGGCCTGGCTGAGGGCAAAGAGCCCAAGCACGACAACAATCAGATCCAGCCCCGAGGTCAGCCAGTCCAGGCCGAAGGTATAGCGCATGGTATAATTGACCGGCTCCATCCCGACCGATTGCAACAGGATGCCAAGACCGGCGAGCATCCCGGCCGCCGCCATCTGCCCCTTGTGCGCGATGATCACCAGAATGATGCCCAGGAGCGCCGCCAGGAAAATCTCGCGCGAGCCGAACATCGGCGCGACCTTGGCCAGCACCGGCGACAGCAGGATCAGAATGAGGATCGACAGGACCGCCCCGAAAAAGGACGCGCCATAAGCCAGCCCAAGCGCGCGCAGCGCCTCGCCCCGCCTGGTCATCGGGTAGCCGTCATAGGTGGTCAGCGCATTCACCGCCGTGCCCGGTGTGTTGATCAGGATCGCGGGCAGCGAACCGCCATACATGGACGAGCCATAGATCCCCAGCAGCAGCGTCAGGCCGACAAGCGGTTCCATCGAGAATGTCGCGGGCAAGAGGATGGCAATCGCCACCGCCGGCCCGACACCGGGGATGGCGCCGATCACAACGCCTCCAATCGACCCGATCAGAAGCGCCACAAGAACCGGCCAGCTGAACATCAGCTCAACGGCCTGAATAATCGTCTCCATGACGCGCTCCTAGAAGTTGACCATGACGAAAGACCGGATGCCGTCCGGCAGATACTGATAGACCGCACCGGCAGGCAGCTTCACGCCCAGCCCGGTCTTGAAGACAAGCACCGTCACCAGCGCCAGCCCCGCCGCCGCGCCCAGCATCTGCAGGGACCGGTATCCGGCCCGAAGCGTCAAAAGCAGCGCGAACAGCAGCGTCGCGGGCAGGTAGCCGATCACCGGCACGGCGGCGACATAGACAATGAACCAGACCACGAATTCGAGGGACCGCGCCCAGACGATGACCTCTTTCAACCGCCCCGGCAGCCGGGGCGCATTCCAGGTGCAGACAAAGTGGATGGCACCAAAAACCACCATCATGACAACACCAACCGTCGGCCAGAACCCCGGTTCCTCCACCAGAGATTTCTTGCCCAGAAACTGCGCCTGCCAGGGCACCGCCACCAGACAGGCCAGCGCAAGAACAAGAAAGCCGGCCGCAAAGATCAGATCACCCGGCTTGCGCTCACGACGAAACAGGGCGAGGAAATTCAGAACCCGCTGCATTGCATGTCTCCGCAATATGATCGGGCCGACACCTCAGTGCCGGCCCCGCTTGCCTTACTCTCCGAGGAAATCCGCAATCCGCTGCATCGTGGCCGCGTCTTTTTCCATCTGCTCATTGGAGGCATCGAAGCCAAGCCAATAGATTTCGGCCCCGGTGTCTTCCGCCACCTTCTTGGCAGCATCCGACGCCAGCACCTCCTGCGCCACCCCGGCGATGACATCACGCACCTCCTGCGGGGTATCCTCGTGCACGAACAGGCCGTTCCAGGTCGAGAACCCCAGTTCGGGATAGATTTCGGCAGCGGTCGGCACCTCGGGCAACAGCGGGATGCGCGCATTCGTGACGCTCATCAGGATCTTCAGCTCATCCAGGCAGGGCCGGATCAGCTGCAACGTGGTGTTGATCACATCCACATCGCCGGAGGCCAGCGTGTTGCAATCCAGCGCATCGAAAGCAGTGTCCGCCGAATAGGAAAAATCCAGCGCCTTGGCCATTGCCAGAGTATGCCGCGCCGGGCTGGTGACATCGCCGAAATGGCCCAGCGTCACATCGTTTTCACGGGCGTAGGCGGCCAGTTCTTCCATCGTGGAATAGGGCGCATCACCAGATGCCGCCAGGACAAAGGGATAGCTGAGGAAAATGCCCACCGGCTCAAACGGGTTGCCCTCCAGCGGCGGGATGCCGATGTAGGGCCCCACCATCGGAACGTCGATCACGAAAGACCCGATGGTGTAACCATCCGCCGGGGCCAGCGCCACTTCGACCGCGCCGGGAAACGGGCCACCGCCACCACCGGGCTTGTTCACCACGGCCGCAGGCACATCGTATTTCTTCTGCAACCCATCCGCGATCATCCGGGTCAGGATGTCTTCAAGATCACCGGGCGGCCAGGGCACGATGAATTCCACCGGCTTTTCGGGGTATTCCGCCGCAGCTGCAAAGGGCAGCGCCGATACAAGAGCGGCCAGGCTGATTTGTACAAATTTGTTCATGTTCTGGTTTCCCTGTTGTTTGTTTCTCCCGATGCTGGGAGTTTTTCTTCTGGTCTTCGACTTCGGTTTCTTGCCTCACCCCCGTTCCCGACCCGATAGGAACACGGGCCGGGATCGGGGAGAAGGATCGTCAGGATGGCCGGGCCATCGCAGTCATTTCTCTGCCTCAAAGCGGGCGCAGGCCTTGGTCAGCGCCTCTGTGATGATGTCGATCTCCGCCTCTTCGATGACCAGCGGCGGCGACAGGATGATGACATTGCCCGCAGGGCGGACCATCGCGCCCTCTTCGCGCGCGAATGTCGCGATGCGTTCGACCACCCCGGTGCCGGGGTCCATCGGCGTGCGCGCCTCCTTGTCGGATACGAAATCAAGCCCCACCATCAGGCCCTTGCCGCGCACTTCACCAACGATTGAAGATGTCTCTGCCAGGGGCCGCAAACCCTCGATCAGCCGCTTGCCCATGCGGGCCGCATTGCCCGGCAGATCCTCTTTCTCGACAATGTCCAGACAGGCCAGCGCGGCGGCACAGGCAACCGGATGACCGGAAGAGGTGAACCCGTGCATGATCATGCCTTCCGGGCTGAACTCCTTGTACCAGGCATCCGCCACCCGCTTGTTGAGGGTCGTGGCACCCAAAGGCACGTAGCCCGATGAGATCCCCTTGGCCAGACACATGATATCGGGCTTCACGCCCCAGCCCCGCGCCCCGAACATCGAACCGGAACGGCCAAAGCCGGTGACCACCTCGTCGGAAATCAGCAGGATTTCGTATTTGTCGCAAAGCGCACGCAGCGCCGGCCAGAACGACGCGGGCGGCACGATGACGCCCCCTGCCCCCTGCACCGGTTCCGCGATAAAGGCAGCAATGGTATGCGCGCCCTGGAACATGATCGTGCGCTCAATCTGGGTGATGATTGCCGCGCACAGCGTTTCGGGATCTTCGGAATAGGGATTGCGATAGGTCCAGGGGCTGTCGATGTGAAAGCAGCCCGCCAGCAGCGGCTCATAGGCACTGCGGTAATAGGAATTGCCGTTCACCGACATCCCGCCGAAATGCACACCGTGATACCCCTGTTTCAGGGACAAGAACTTGGTCCGCTGAGGTTGCCCCTCAAGCTGCCAGTACTGGCGCGCCAGCTTCAGCGCGGTCTCCACCGCATCGGACCCGTTGGCGGAAAACATCACCTTGGAGACATCTTCCGCCGCCGCCATCTCGCAGACCTTGGCCGACAGCTCGATCGAGGGCGGCGTGGCGGTCCCTGCAAAGGAGGAATAATAGCTGATCTTGTCCATCTGTTCGGTGATGGCGGCTTTCACCTCCGCCCGGTTATGGCCGACATTCACGTTCCACAACCCGCCCAGACCATCGACCAGACGTGTGCCGTCGATATCCGTGACATAGCAGCCATCGCCATGGGTGATGATCTGCGGCGGATGCTCTGCGCTCATGATCGGATGGGTCATCGGATGAAACTGATGCCGTGTGTTCTGCTCGCGCAGGAAGTTCTCATTGTCGCGCATCGCGCCTTCTCCCAGTCTGTGCACCGCGGCGCCGCACCTGTGTGGCCGCTTCGGTCTATTGGCTCCCGCTCTTCGGGGTCGAGAAACAGACTGGCGGCATGGGATGCGACGATCCATTGCGTTAAACGCCAGAAATCTGATAATATGCGCCAAACCTGAAAGTCTGGCCCGATGAAACGTGAAACCCTTCCGCCGACTGCGCGGTTCTCCTCGGTCCGCGCCTCTTTCCTGACGGCGCTGGTCTCCCGGTTCGAGGCCACGGGCACCAAGGCCCAGCCCCTGTTGAACCGGACCGGCATCACCCTTGCGCAGCTGAACGACCCTTACGGCGCTATTCCCCTGCCGCAATTCGTCGAATTTCTGGAAGCTGCCGCACTTGAGACAAGGAACGACAATATCGGCGCGCGCATCGGCGCGCAGCTGACGGCCAGTGACATGGGGCCCGTCGGCATCGTCCTGTCCCTGTCGGAAAACATCGAAACCGGCATCACCCGCTTTGCAAGTTACGCCAATGCCCTGCAGGACGGCGCCGAGACCCAATGGATTCAGCAGGGCGACTCCTGGGTCTTTACCTACCGCCTGAAGGATCCGAACATCTGGCCCCGGCGCCAGGATGCGGAATGTTCGCTGGTGTCGCTGGTGCAGGTCGTGCGCGACAACTTCAAATCCAGATGGGCACCGCAGGAGGTTCATTTCGAACACGGCAGCCCCGCTGATCCGCGCCCGCTGGAACGGTTCTTTCGCTGCCCGGTGCGGTTTTCCCAACCCTTCAACCGTTTCATTGTCGACAGGGGCGCATGCCTGACCAACGTGCGCACCGAAGACCAGGCCCTGCTGGCCGCGCTGGAACGCCATGTGGAAGAGATCATCGGCGCGGTCGCACCGGTGCAGAACATCAGTGAATCCGTCACCGCCGTGATCCACGCAAGCCTTGGCATTTCCCCTGTCACGGTGGATCACGCTGCCCGCGCATTGTCGACCACGCCCCGCAGTTTGCAACGGCACCTGAAAGAAGCAGGCACAAGTTTCCGCACCCTGCTGGAAACCACGCGCCGCGAACGGGCGCAGATGCTGCTGTCACAACCGCAGGCAAAGGTCGCGCAGGTCGCTGACGCCCTGGGCTACGCCGATGCAACCGCCTTCTGGCGCGCCTGGCACAAATGGACCGGAACCGCACCTTCTGCGCACAGACACCCGCGCCGATAGGCAGGCATCTGGTCTGCCCGGCAATGCTAGGTCGTGTTGACATTCATTGTCGCCCACTCGCGCGAGACGGATTTTGCCGCTGGCGCCCTGATGTGAGCGCAGCAATGTGATCATTGGAAGCGAACATCCGGGATGGCAGAGGCAAAATCCGCCGCGCCCCGCAGGGGTTTCGCCAAAATTGCCCATTTCCGCGTTACGGCGTCCCGCCTTTACTTTAAGGCAAATCACATCGCCAATGTCCCGAGAGCGCGTAGCGCGGCAGGGTATTGGCGCTTCAATTTCAAGGCGGGGCGCGCAAAGAGAGCTTGAAATAGCTGGCTATTCCTGCGCTCTCTTGCCTGGAACTGAGCAATTTTGGACTGAAACGGGTGGGCGACAATGAATGTCAACACGACCTAGGGGCCGCCATCAACCCCCGCCCCCTGCGCCGCCGCAACCAGTTCGCGGGTGTAGGGATGCAGCGGGTTTGAAAAGACCTCCTCGACCGGCCCCTGCTCCACGATCTCGCCCTTGCACATCACCAATGTCCGGTCACAGACATGCCGGACAACGGCCAGGTCATGCGAAACCAGAAGCAGCGAAAACCCTGCCTCCCGGCGCAGCGCCCGCAACAGCTCCAGGATCTGCGCCTGTACCGATACATCCAGCCCCGAAACGATCTCATCCGCGATCAGCAGACGCGGGTTGGAACACAGCGCCCGCGCGATGTTCACCCGCTGCTTCTGCCCGCCTGACAATTGATCCGGAAACCGCCCGGCCACGTCGGGCGGCAGCATCACCTTGCCCAGCAGCTCCGTCACCAGCGCCTTTTGATCCGCTTTCGACAAGGCATGCGCCCGCCCCTCCAGCGCCTGGGTGACAAGGCCTGCAATCCTGCGGCGCGGGTTGAGCGCCGATTGCGGGTCCTGAAAGACCAGTTGAACCTTGTCGAAGAACGCCGCGCGCGGCGCGGTGGCCCGGTCCAGACCCGCCACTTCCAGCACACCGCTGGTCACGTCTTCCAGCCCCACGATCATCTTGGTCAGGCTGCTTTTCCCCGACCCGCTCTCGCCCACGATCCCGACAAACTCGCCTTCCCGAATTTCGAAATCCAGGTTCCGCAGCGCCTGCACTTCGCGCACCCGGCCAAGCCAGTCGTGCTGGCGATAGGCCTTGCCAAGCCCCTTTGCCCGCAGCACCGGGGCACTGCCCAGGGCAAAACCCTCCGCCGCATCCGCTGCCTTCGGCACGGCAACCGTTCCGGTGCGTTCCGGCCAGTGACAGGCCGACCAGTGACCGGGCGCGATCTCTGCCAGTGGGGGTCTGGCGGTCCGACAAAGACCTTCCGCAATCGGGCAGCGGGTGGCAAATTCGCAGCCCTTCATCCCGGTCCGTTCCACCGGCCCCGGCATCGTCCCGGGCAGGATCATCAGCCGCGCCATGCGCCCCTTCAGGTTTGGCGTCGCCAAGTTGAGACAACGGGAATAGGGATGCCGCGGCGCGTTGATGATGCGCCGCGCGGCACCCGTCTCGACAATCCGCCCGGCATAGAGCACCGAAACATCGTCACAGATCTCGGCCGCAAGTTGCAGATCATGGGTGATGAACAGCACCGAAGTATTATGCGCCTCCCGCGTGCGGGCAATCAGCTCGACCACCTTTTTCTGGATCGTCACATCCAGCGCCGTCGTCGGCTCATCCGCAATCACCAGACGCGGGTTCGATGCAAAGGCCATCGCGATCAGGACCCGCTGCAGCATCCCCCCCGACAGCTGATGCGGATAATTGTCCAGCAGCGCCTGCGGCCGGTCCAGCCCGACTTCGGCAAACAGCTCAACCGCCCGGTCCCTGCGCACCTTTGCGGTTCGCAGGCCGATCCTGGCAAGGTGGTGACAGATCTGATGGCCGATGGTCAGGCTGGGGTTCAGCGCGCTCATCGGCTCCTGCGGGATAAACCCGATGTCGCGGCCCAACAGGCTGCGACGGGTCCGGGCAGTCATATCCGTCAGGGTCAGCCCGTCAAATTCGATCGACCCCCCGGAAATGCCCAGCCCCCGTGGCAGGGTATCGGCGATGGCACTGCCGATCATCGACTTGCCCGCACCGGATTCCCCGATCACCCCCAGAATCCGCCCCGGCTGAATCCCCAGCTCCACACCGTTCAGGATCCGCTGCCCGGTCCTGAGTGCGATTTCGAGGTGCCGGATACGAAGAACCTGTCGTTCCGTCATCTGTCAGGCCCCCCGCTCGGCGCTCTGGCGCGGATCAAGCCTGCGCCGCAGACCGTCGCCCAGAAGATTGAAACTCAACACCGTGAGGAAGATGGCAAAGATCGGCACGGCAAGCCCCCAGGGCGCGTAATACATGTCAATCCGCGCATCCGCGATCATCTGCCCCCAGGCCGGCACATCCGATGGCACCCCCATGGCGACAAAGGACAGGATCGCCTCCACCACCACCGAAATGCCCATTTGCAGGCTCAGCAGGGTGATCAGCATCGGCAATGTCGCCGGAAAGATCTCCTTCATGATGACACGCGGGTGCGACAGGCCGATCAGCCGTGCAAAGGCGACATAATCCTGCCCCCGCACCACCTGCACCTCGCTGCGCAACACGCGGCAGAACCGGGTCCAGTCCACCAGCACGATGGCAAGGATCACCTTGTCGATCCCGATGCCAAGCCCCGTGATCAGCAGCATCGACAGGACCACCGGCGGGAAAGACAGCCAGACCTCGACCGTTCGGCTGATGATCCAATCGACCCAGCCGCCGAAATACCCCGCCAGATGGGCAAAGAAGGCCCCCAGCAGCATCGCACCAAAGGAGGCGGCAACCGCCACGGTCATCGCGGTACGCGCACCATAGATCAGCCGCGACAGGGTATCGCGCCCCAGACTGTCGGTGCCAAACAGATGTTCCGCCGTCCCACCTTCTGCCCAGACCGGGGGCGCAAGGATGTACAGCAGTTCCTGATCGTTCGGATGATAGGGCGTGATCCAGGGCGCAAATATCCCGCAGATCAGCACCAGCGCGGCAAAGCTGCCGCCGATGAATAGGCCCAGATCGGCAAAGCGGTAATTCCGGCCCATCATCCGTTCCTCAATCGCGGATTCAGCAGATAGGCCAGGGCATCCGCGACAGAGTTGAAGATCAGCGTGGTGGCGCAATAGATCAGCGCAATGGCCATGATCACCGACAGGTCAGCCAGCTGCATCGCCTTGACCATCAGATTGCCCAGCCCGGGGAAGGAAAAGATCATCTCGACCAGCAGCGTGCCGCCAAACAACCCGCCGAACTGCGTGCCGACCAGAATGACAACCGGCAGAATGGCATTCTTGAGGGCCTGACCAAACAGGATCTCGCGGCCATTCAAGCCCCGCAGACGGGCCTGCAGGATATAGCTTTGCTGATAGGTGTTGATCAGGCTGGCGTGCAGCACCCGCACAATGGTCGGGGAAAATGCCAGCCCCAGGGCCATGACCGGCAGGGCGATATGCTCAACGGCGCTGATGAATATGCTGAAATCCCCGGTCAGCATCGCATCAATCAGCAGGAATCCGGTATGCGATGGCACCTGCATGCCCGGGTCCAATCGTCCGTTCACCGGAAAGATCGGGATCAGAACGCCAAAAAGCAGGATGAAAAGCAGCGCCAGCAGGAAATCGGGCAGGGCCATGACCGCCGAGGTAACAACCAGCCCGACCGATTCAAAGACCGTCCCGCGCGCGGTGAAAATCAGCAACCCGCCCGCCATGCCCACGCAGACCGCAAAGATCAGCGCGCTGACCACCAGTTCGATGGTCGCGGGCAGACGTTCCAGAACCACATCGACGGTCGACATGCGGTATTGCGAGGATTCGCCCAGATCGCCTGCCACCGCACCTTTGGCCCAGATCGCATATTGCTCCCAGACGGGGCGGTTCAGCCCCATCGCCTCGCGTTTGGCCTCCACCTGTTCGATGGTCGCCGACGGCGGCAAAGACATCTGTGCCGGATCAACCGGCAAGATCCGCAGCGCGCCGAAAATCAACACCGTCACAACCGCAAAGACCGGCACAATCGCCAAAAGCCTGCGGCCAATGACACGTAGAATAGCCAGGATCAAAACCGCCCCTCCTTACTCATGCAGGCGCGCCATCGCCGGTGCCGACGATGACGCGCCTGCAATCGGCCCGCATCATGTCGTCGTGATCGCTTCCGGCCGGATCAGACCATTGGCCCAGGGCGTGATCCCGATATCCTTGCGGTATCCGATGGTCTGGATCGCCTGCAAAAGCGGGATCATCGCCCCTTCCTCGATCAGGAACCTGTTGAATGCCTCATAGCCCTTGATGCGCTTGTCATAATCCGGCTCTCTCAGCAGCGGCTTGATCATCGCCGTCACCTCATCGGTGCGGTAGGTGGCAAAGGGCAGGTCCGCGTCAAACATGTTCCCCGCGAAAAGCTCCGGGTCACCGGTGCCGTTCTCCCAGACAAACATCGACGCAGCCGGCAGCTTGCCAGAGGCATTCAGCTCGTACCATTGCGACTCGGTGATCACGGTCAGATTGGCCTTGATGCCGACCTTCTCCCACATCGTCACCACCGCGCGGGCAATGTCATAATCGCCGGGAAACTGGCCGTTCGTGGTGGCAAAATCCAGGGTGACAGGATTGTCCGGCCCAAAGCCCGAGGCCGCCAGCAGCTCCCGCGCCTTGTCGGGGTCATGGTCAAAATGGAAATCGGGCAGGAAGCTCGGCATGCCGGGGATTGTCGGCTGGTCGATGGTCACCGCATCCCCGCCGAAGAAAGCCTTGGACAGCAGTGCCTTGTCCACTGCGTGATGCGCGGCCAGTCGGATATTGCGATCCGCAAAGACGCCATCCTCGCGGATGGTGATATAGATGATGCGCGCAATCGGATTGGTGACGGCATTGAAGGCACCGCCCTGCTGCAGACGTTTGACGTCACGGATCGAAAGCTCGGTCGCGATATCAACCGTCCCGGATTCCAGCGCGGCCAGCCGGGCCGTGGGATCTGGAATGATCTCGATGGTGATCTGCTTTGCCGAGGGCAATTCCCCCCAGTAATCATCGCGCCGGGTCAGCACGATCCGGCTGTCGCGCTGGTATTCCGTCAGCACATAGGGGCCGGTCCCGACCGGATCGGTCTTCATCCCCTCGATCCCCACCTTTTCGGCATGGGCCCTGGAGACGATGTAGCTCGCGCTGAAACTCAGCCATTGTGCCACGATCGGGAAGGGTTTGGCGAAATGCATCACCGCTTCGGTGGACGATAGCACCTCGATGTCCGTCACATTCCCGAACCCCACCGCAAGGTCGATCTCCTGCCCCTGCTGGATGCGTTCAAAGAAGGTATAGCGGAAATCATCAGCGGTCAGTTTCGTCCCGTCCGAAAAGGTCACGTCATCGCGCAGCGTGACCTGCATGCTCATCGCATCATCCGCCAGCTTCCAGTCCGTCAACAGGCCCGGTGCCAGCTTCAGATCGCTGGTCATGTCGATGGGCTGGTCAAAGACCATCTTCAGAATGGTCTGCGGATCGGGGGATAGCCGCTGGTTCGGGTCCCAGCTCGCGGTATCCGTTGTCCAGGCAATGGAAAGATTGTCGATCTCCCCCGCAAAGGCAAAATCCGGCTTCACCAGCAGCGCACCACCACTGGCCGCTGCAAGCTGCATGAAAAGACGCCTGTCTATTGTTTTCATCTGGTATCCCCTGTTGGTTTACTGTTGATCCGGCGCTGCCTTTGGCAGTTCGTTTTTGGTTTCTGACCCGCCCGGCCAAGCCAGTCCTTCAACACCTGACAGCAGGCCGCCATCCCGCCCGCGTTTCCCGCGGCTTGAAACAAGATTATGGTGCGCCCCCGCTGCGGTCTATGTCGGCAAAGGCCGTTAATTGTGCAGATCAGGTCATTTCCCACCCGTTTTCGCCCTGGTTCGGTGAAATCGGAAAAATATGCTATAGCATTCTTTCATAGATAAAGTAGAATCGGGAAAGGAGGATTTTCATGCATCCACAGCATGCAGACCGCGATATGGAAAACCCCGGACACCGCAAGGCTTCCGCGCCTCACGATGCCACCCTGCGGCAGTTTTTCCTCGATCAGATCATCAACGAGATGCGCGGCAACAAGCCGCAGAACCGGCGTGCCCTGGCGAAATTCAACCTCAAGGCCGGCAAGTCGCAGAACCCCTATTCGACCTATCCGCTCAAGGCCTATGCCGCCTTTTTCGAAGAGGCAGCCAAAGTGCTCGACCGGCCCTTTCTCGGCCTCGAACTGGGCCAGAACTTCCGCCTGTGGGAGATCGGCCCTGTCTACCCGCTTCTGGCCACCGCGCCGACCCTGCGCGAGGCGCTTGCCGTTTTCCTGCGGTTCCAGGCCAGTTGGCAAAGCCACACCACCAGCAGCGTCCATCAGGAATTCGGGGAAACCAGATACGGCTATGCCATCAATGACATGGCGATCTGGCCCCGGGTTCAGGACGCCGAGAATTCAACCGCCGGCCTCTGCGCGCTGATCCGGCAATTGTTCTCCGAACGCTGGAGCCCGGTGGAAATCTGCTTTGAACATGACATCACCGGGCGCGAAGAACCGCTGAAGCGCTACTTTCGCTGTCCGGTCCGGGGCAATGCCGCCGCAAACATCATCGTGATCCGTGACGCCGAACTTGACCGCCCCATGCAGGCCTGGGTCAATTCAAACGCCCCGGCCCGCGCCGTGGTCGAAATGCATCTTTTCGATCTGATGCGCCCCCCCGAAGACGATTTCCGCCCGGTCCCCGAACGCCTGTCGCAACTCGTTGACCAGCGGCTGGGCCGCGAAAGCGTTGATCTGGAAACGCTGGCAGACATCCTCGGGATCGCGCCGCGCACGCTGCGCCGACAGCTCAGCACCTTCGGCACCAGCTTCAGCGAGATCCTCAACCGCGAACGCCGCAAAAAGGCGGAGATGTTGCTGAGCACCGGCAGCATCAAGCTGAGCCAGCTTGCGGCACATCTGGGCTACGCCAATCAATCCGCATTCTCCCGCGCCTTCCGGGAATGGACGGGGGAACCCCCCCTTGCCGCCCTGCGCCGCGCCCGCCACGCCATCGGCACCGCCAATGCGCCGCGGGCCGGGGAGAACGAGACGGCTCAGCCGTAAACAGGATCCTGCAGCCGCATGCAGACCGCGCGCGGCTCCGTATAGGCATGGATCACCTCGGTGCCGAACTCCCGGCCAAGCCCCGACAGCTTGTTGCCGCCAAAGGGCATGGCAAGGTCCAGCACGTTATGGGTATTGATCCAGACCGTCCCGCAATCCAGTTCTGCTGCCAGCAAATGCGCCTTGTTGATGTCCCGGGTCCAGATGCTGGCCCCCAGACCATAGGCGGTATCATTTGCCAATGCCCTGATCTCCTGCGGGTCCTGCACCGCCATCGCCAGAACCACCGGGCCAAACACCTCTTCCTGCGCGATCCGCATATCGGCGCGGCCGCCGCTCAGCACGGTGGGCTGATAAAAGTATCCGGTGTCGGCTGCCCGCCCGGCACCACAGATCGGCTCGGCCCCCTCCTCGATGCCCTGCGCAACCAGCCCCGACACCCGTTCCAGCTGCCGGGAGGACACCAGCGGCCCCAGTTGAACCGCAGGGTCGAAACCGCTGCCCAGTTTCAGGCCCCGCCCGATCTCGGCCACGCCCTGAATAACCTCATCATAGATCGAGGCATCCACCAGCAACCGTGACCCGGCGGTACAGATCTGCCCGGAATTCGGAAAGATGGCATTGGCCGCGCCCGGGATTGCAAGGTTCAGATCCGCATCGGCAAGCACGATGGTCGGGGATTTCCCGCCAAGCTCCAGCGTCACCCGTTTCATCGTCCGGGCCGAAGACGCCAGGATCTTCTGCCCCGTTGCCGTCGACCCGGTAAAGGCGATCTTGCGCACCAGCGGATGATCGACCAATGCCTGCCCGGCGTCATGACCATAGCCGGTCACGACATTGACCGTGCCTTCCGGGAACCCCGCTTCAAGGATCAGTTCACCCAGCCGCAGCGTCGTGAGCGATGCCTCTTCCGAGGGCTTCAGCACCACGGTGCAGCCAAAGGCAATGGCCGGTGCCATTTTCTGCACCGCCTGCCCCAGCGGGAAGTTCCAGGGCGTGATCCCGCCCACAACACCCACCGGCTTGCGCTCCGTATAGGCGCGGTAAGTGCCGCCGTCGTCCCCGAGGGGCGACAGCTGGATGTATTCGCCCGCCATCTTGGAACTCCACCCGCCGTAATAGCGCAGGGCATCAATGGCGAATTTCAGGTCCACGTTTCGCGACACGGCATAGGGTTTGCCATTGTCCAGGGTTTCCAGCCGCGCGAGGTCTTCGGCATCGCGTTCGACCAGCAGCGCCAGCTTTTCAAGCAGCCTGCCCCGGTCCAGGGGCCGCATCTTCTGCCATGCCCGGCTTTCAAAGGCACGATGTGCCGCCAGCACGGCGCGGTCCACATCTGTCACCGATGCCGCCACGACCTCCGCAATCTTTTCTTCGGTTGCCGGATCATGCACGGCAATCGCCCGCCCCGCGTCGCCCTCGCACCATTCCCCGTTGATCAGCATCCGGGCCGCCGGAATTCGCACAGCCGCGCCACCTGCACGTTCAATCATCGCATTCATTTTCTTCAGCCTCCCGCGTCGGATCGGCCTTGGCGCGATCCTGGATTGGTGATGTGCAGCGCCTGCCGTCCGGCGATCAAAGCCGGTCAAGCCGGTAGGGCGCAGGATCGACAATGGGCGTGCTCTCCGTGATCAGGTCCGCCGCCAGTTGCCCCGCGGCGGGGGCGGTGCCGAACCCGTGGCCGGAAAAGCCCGAGGCCAGCGTCAGCCCCGGCAGCGCCGCAACCGGCGAGATCACGGGCATGGAATCCGGGGTCACGTCGATCATCCCGGCCCAGCTTTGCCTGACCTCCACCTTGTTGAAGACCGGCCAGGCTTTGCACAGGTTCCTCAGCGCCTCGGCGTTCAAACCGTGGTTCACCGCCGGATCCATCGTGCGCAGCTGCTCCATCGGCGAGCGCGCATCGCCTTTCCAGCGCCGCGGCATGGCAAGGTCGCGCAGAAAATCCCGGCCGAAAGACAGGCGCACGTTCTTCCATTCCGCCTTCAGGACCGGAAGGTAGCGATGCCCGAGCAACAGGTGATCCAGCATCAGCGGCGCAAAGAGCGCGCCGCGCTGGGTGATCGTATAGCCCCCGTCGCGCCGTTTCCGGAATGAGAAATCGGCAGCCCCGACGGCAGTCTCGGTCGGCCCCTCCATTGCCGCCGTGCGGAAAACCGAGGCGACAAGCGGCAGGGTCGGAAATGCCACGCCATGATTGCCCAGAAAACGCCGTGACCAGATGCCACCCGCCAGCAACACCTTCTCGCAACGGATTTCACCGCGCTCGGTGATCACACCGCTCACCCGCCCCGCCGAGGTCACCAGCCTGCGCACCGCGCAATTCTCCACCACGATCGCGCCCTTTGCGATGGCCGCATTCGCGATCGCACTGCTGGCCAGGGTCGGCTCCGCCCGCCCATCCGATGGCGTGTGAATGCCGCCGTACCAGCGTTCCGCACCGCCCGGCACCAGCCGGTCGATTTCATCTGCGCTGAGCAACCGTGAATCCAGCGCCCGCCCCCCGGCGGACCCGATCCAGGTTTCGTGCTTTGCCATCTCGGCTTCGCTGCGCGCCACATACATGATGCCCGCATCGCGGTATCCGACATCCGCGCCGACCCGCTGCGGCATCTCGGCCCAAAGCCTGTCGGATTCCACCGACAGCGGCAGATCGTGAATGTTGCGGCCCGTCTTGCGCACCCATCCCAGATTGCGCGAGGATTGCTCCCCCGCCAGACGCCCTTTCTCCAGGACGACAACGGGAATCCCCCGCTCCGCCAGCGACAGCGCAGCTGTCAGCCCGACGATGCCGCCCCCGATCACGACAACGCTGGTCGCGGCCGGGATCTCCGGCGCGGTCTCTACAGGCATGATCACCGGAGCCAAGGCGCTGATCCTCCGGTGTCCGACTTGATGGTGTCAGGCGTGATAAAGCGGCGCGGCATCGTCATGGCGTGATGACCATTTCCTTGACCTCGGCCTTCGAAGCACCGCGATAGGCGGTCACGTCGATCTCGACCTTGTACTGCGTCGACCCAAGCGGCGGACAGGTCATGGTAAGCGTCGGCCTGATCCCCCGCATCCGCTCACCATAGGCGGTCATGATCGTGTCGATATCCTGGGTGAACTGCACAAAGACACGCGCCCGCACCACATCTTCCAGGCAAGAGCCCACGGCCTTCAGCGCGGTTTCGATATTGGCAAGCACCTGCAGCGTCTGCTCGGCCAGATCCTCCGGGATCAGTTTGGTTTCCGGATTACGCCCCGCCGTGTTCGACACGAAAATCAGGTTGTCCACCGCGACAAGGCGCGAATAGCTGCCATGTTCCTCGAACCTGGAGCCCGTCGTCAGTTTGATGATTTCAGTCATTGTTTTACCTTGTTCAGAAATTGATGTCCCGGCCCCGCGCGGGGGCCCGCAAGTCAGCGCAGCACGGGCGAATCCCACAGGGTCAGCGAAACGCCGATGCCCTTCTCCAGGGCGTTGCGGTAAACCACCGTGCCCCAGGCCACATCCTCGACCGGCAAGCCGCCGACCGACATGATGATGATCTCCTCCTCATCCCGCCGCCCCGCCGCCTCGCCCGCAACGATCTGCCCAAGGTCTTCCAGCTGTTCCGGCGCGATCCGGCCTTCGTCCACCAGATCCAGCCAGCGTATGCCGACCGCGGGAATATGGTTGTGCACCGGCTTCGGGTTCTCCTCGAACCAGGCATGATAAAGACCCGGATTATCCAGAACCTTGCGGATCTCGGGCGCTTCCATCGCCTCGTCGATGTTGCAAAGCGCAGGCATCGCCAGAAAGGTGCCGGGGCTGATCCACTCCCGCCGGACCATGGGATAGGTCGACGGATCGCCCGTCGCCCCCGACCCGCAGAAGGTGACGATGTCCGATCCCCGCACCACCTCTTCCACGCTGTCGACGACGCGCACGCTGGTGATCTGCGGAAAGGTCTCGGACAACCACGCAAGGAAGGCATCCAGGTTCTTCTGGCCGCGCCCCTTGACCTTGACCGTATCAATCCCCGGACGCACCGCCATGAAGGCCGAAAGCGATGTCTTGGCCATCACCCCCGGCCCCAGGATCCCCACGGTCCTTGCATCCTTGCGCGCCAGATGCCGCGCGCCCACCCCGGGCACCGCCCCGGTGCGATAGGCCGACAACAGATTGGCCGACATCAGCGCCAAAGGCGCGCCGGTATCCGCATCATTGAGGATGAACATCAGGATCGAACGCGGCAACCCCTTGTCGCGGTTCGCAATGTTGGAGCCATACCACTTCATCCCCGCGGTCCCGAAACGCCCCCCCAGATAGGCGGGCATCGCCATGAAGCGGCGGTCCGGCGTCGGCTTCGGCATCGTCGGAAAGGGCGAGATTTCAGGGAATACCACGACAGAGCCGTGGGAATTGTTGTTGACCCCGGCCATGCGGTAATCGCCGTGGTAAAGCATGCCGAACATCTCTTCCATCGTGTCCACGCAGGCCGCCATATCGGTGACACCGGCGCGCACCATGTCCTGTTCGGACAGGTAGATAAAATCGATCCGCGTCGATGCCGCGGTGTCGCTCGGGCTTTGGTCGCGGGTGTTCTGACGCATCGAAACTACTCTTTTCGTTCATTGATGCGTCAAAGGTGTCATGAAGGCTGCGCTCGGGAAATGACCGGATCGGCCAATAAATGTGCGGATCAGGCCAGATGCGCGGACGGCGGTAGGAGGAAGCAGCAAAATGGCATCACCCGCCCGGGTGCCAGGCGGGCATCGCCGTGCCGGGGAACGGCCCTTCATGTCGAAGACATGCCTCTGGCAAGATGCGCGTCGGCCTGCGGCCTTGATTCCGCGCCTGGGGAAAGCGATCAAAGCGGACAATACTGTCCGCGATCAATCACGCAAAAGCCCGGAACCAGCCGATGGCGCCGGGCCTGCAACCTGACACAGGCTGATCTTGCCTGTGCCCGGCTCATAAAGATGGATGTGGTCGAAAGGCACCAAAGCCCTTCGACCAGCAGCTTGTCTCAGAACGGGCTGTCTTCGTAGTAGAAGTCAGCAGCGTTGTCCTTGGTGATCAGAACCGATCCGATGGTGAAGGTTCCCGAAACCGGCGCGGTCGAGGTCATGCCGACAGCGGTCAGTTCGATCGCCGTGGCAATCATCGACGGCGGATAGGTCACATCGGCAGGGATCATCGCATCCCCATCGCGCACCTTGGCCACCATTTCCTTCATGCCGGCACCACCCAGCACGAACTTGATGTCGTCGCGGCCGGATTGTTCGATGGCCGCCAGCACGCCGATGGCCATATCGTCATCCGATGCCCATACCGCGTCGATCTTGTCGTATTTCGACAGGAAATCCTGCATCACGGTAAAGCTGTCGTCGCGGTTCCAGTTGCCATGCTCCATCGCCAGGATGTTGATGCCCGACCCTTCGATTGCAGCCTGGAACCCTTCGACGCGCTCATTGTCGATGGTTGTGGGAATGCCCCGGAACACAACGATGTCGCCGCCGTCCGGCATGGCCGAGGCCATATATTCACCCGACACTTTGCCAAAGCCGGGGTTGTCACCCGCGACATAAAGGTCCTCGATGCCGGGAATGGCAAGGCCACGGTCAACCACCGTCACCCAGGCGCCGCTGTCCGCGACCGCCTTGACCGGGCTTGTCAGCGGCTCGGATTCGAACGGCAGTACCACCAGCGCGCTGATGTTGCGGGTGGCCAGCATGTCCTCGATGTCGTTGACCTGCTTGGCCGGGTCCGATGCCGTTGCCAGCACGAAATCCAGTTGCGGATAGACTTCCTCCAGCCGGTTCACCGCCTGCTGCGCATGAAAGTTCATGCCGCCCGCCCAGCCGTGCGTTGCCGCCGGAATGGACACCCCGATCACCTTCGTATCCTGGGCCTGTACCGGCAGTGCCAGTGTCGCGGCCAGCGCGGCCGCCGTGATTGTCGTAAATTTCATGGCTTTTCTCCTCTGTTTACCATGGTATTCCGGAGCGCCTCCTCAGCTCTCCGCTTTCTTGTCGCGCTGCAGGATGACGGCCAGGATGATGATCACACCCTGTATTGCCCCGTTCAGATAGGGCGATACGCCATCCGTCAGATTCAGAATATTGTCGATCAGCGACAGGATCAGCACGCCGATCACCGTGCCCCAGACCCGGCCAAACCCGCCTTTGAGCATGGTCCCCCCGATGATCACCGCCGCAATGGCCTCCAGCTCCCAGAGCACCCCGGTGCTGGGCGAGGCCGAGCCAAGGCGCGGCACATACATGATCGTCGCCACCCCCACGAGGATGCCCAGAAAGACGTAGGTCAGCATCCGCACGCGATTGACGTTCACCGAAGAATAGCGCGCCACCTGATCATTGGAGCCGACCGCAGCCGCGTGCCGGCCAAAGGCCGCGCGCCGCATCACCAGCTCGCCACTGATCGCCACCAGCGCAAAGACGATGATCGGCCAGCTGATCCCCAGGATACCGTCGAAATAGATCGGCCGGATCACCGACCGCATCCCGAAATCCAGCGAGAGCGTGCCGCCATCGGCCAGCCAGGTGACCAGGCTGCGGTAGATGCCCATGGTGCCCAGCGTCACGATGAATGCCTCGATCCGCATCGTCGTGATCAGGAAACCATTGACGAAACCGGCCAGCGTGCCCGCCACCATCGCCGTCAGCATCCCGACAAAGACCAGCGGCCACCCCGGCCCCATCACCGGCAGCATCGCGTTCATCACCAGGATCATCAGCCCCGCGATGAAGGCCGCCATGGAGCCGACCGACAGGTCCAGCCCGCCGGCCGTGATGACAAAGGTCATGCCCACCGCGATAATCCCGATAAAGGCGGACCGCGACAGGACGTTGGTGATATTGGCCGCGCTCAGGAAATTCCCGTTCAGCGCCGCGCCGACGATCACCAGCACGACCAGCGCCAGGATCGGACCCAGCACTTTCAGGTTCACGCCTCTGGTTGCCCGTGAGGGCTGTGTTTCGGTGGCTGTCATCAAATTGCCTCTTGCCTTGTCGCGCCCAGGCCCATGGCCAGCCGCACGATCTTGTCTTCTGTCATGTCATCTCCGCTGACTTCGCCCGCGATGGTCCCCAGCCGCATGACCAGCACCCGATCCGCAAGGCCAATGACCTCCTGCATCTCGGAACTGACCACGATGATGGATTTGCCCGCCGCCGACAGCGCATGGATGAATTCGTAAATCTGTTGCTTGGTGCCGATGTCGATGCCCCGCGTCGGCTCGTCGATGATGACGATATCCGGCTCGGTCAGCATGATCTTGGCGATCAGCAGCTTTTGCTGGTTGCCCCCCGACAGGTTGCCCACCAGCACCTCGCGGGTCGGACAGCGGATGTCGAAATCGGCAATCGCCCGTGTCAGCGCCGCGTCTTCCGCCTTGTGATCTATCAGCCAGTTGGTGAACTCCGGCAGCGCCTGCAGGGTCAGGTTTTCCCGCATCCCCTTTTGCAGCAGTAACCCCCGGCCCTTGCGGTCCTCGGTCAGGTAGCACAGCCCCGCCGCCTGCGCCTGTTGCGGCGACCGCAGGGTGACGGGCTTGCCATTGATGCGCACATCGCCCTGCGCGCTGCGCAGCCCCGTCAGCCCCTCCATCGCCTCGGTTCGGCCCGAGCCGATCAGCCCGGAAATCCCCAGTATCTCGCCCTTGCGCAGGGTAAAGCTGATGTCACGGGCATAGCCCGGCACATTCAGCCCTTTGACCTCCAGCGCCGGCTCATCGCCCACCGCGACAGAACGCACCGGATAGAGCGAGGACACATCGCGCCCCACCATCGCCTCGGCCATCTGGTCCTCGTTGAACTCCGTCGTCATCCCCTGCGCCACCACATGCCCGTCGCGCAGCACCGTGATCCGGTCCGAGATCCGCTTCACCTCATCCAGCTTGTGCGACGTGAACAGGATCGCCACCCCCTCGGCCTTCAGCCGCTCCACCTGCTCGAACAGCACCTCCGCCTCGCGCTCGGTCAGCACGGCGGTGGGCTCATCCATGATCAACACCTGCGCGCGCCGCGACAGCGCCTTGGCGATCTCGACCATCTGCTTGTCCGCATTGGAAATGTCGCGCACCCGCGCGGTGGGCGACACCTTGCAGTTCAGCCGGTCCAGCAGCCTGCGCGTCTCCGCCTGCATCCACCCTTTGTCCAGGAACAGACCACGCCGTTTCTCGTGCCCCAGAAAGATGTTCTGCTCCACGCTCAGCTGATCCGCCAGGTTGAACTCCTGATGGATCAGCACAACCCCCTGCACCTCGGCCTCCTGCGAAGAGGCAAAGCGCACCGGCGCCTCGTCCAGCTTCACCTGCCCCTTCGTCGGCTCCAGATAGCCCGACATGATCTTCATCGCCGTCGATTTGCCCGCCCCGTTCTCTCCGATCAGGGCATGCACCTCTCCGGGCCGCAGCGTCAGGCTGATGTCATGCAACACCTGCACCGGCCCGAAACTCCGGCAGACATCAGCCAGCGTGAGGGCGCGGGTTTCGCTCATAGCCTGACCCATGCCGCATCGCGCTTCGACGACCGCACGCAAGCGTCGATAAAGGCAACACCCTCCAGCCCGTCCTGCACCGTCGGCAACAGGTGATCCGGCGTCTTGCCATCCCGCGCCGCGACGATCAGGTCCGCCGCCTCGTTGTAGATATTGGCAAAGCCTTCAAGATAGCCCTCGGGGTGTCCCGGCGGAATGCGCGAGGCCCCTTGATTGCCCGCAGTCGCGCCAGCCCCGTTGCGGGTCAGCAAACGCTTTGGCGCGCCGAAGGGCGTGAACCACAGATAATTCGGATCTTCCTGCGCCCATTCCAGCCCGCCCTTGTCCCCGTATACACGCAGCCGCAGACCGTTCTCATTGCCCGGCGCCACCTGCGACGACCACAACATGCCCCTGGCCCCGCCCTCGAAACGCAGCATCACATGCACGTTGTCATCCAGCCGCCGCCCTTCGACAAAGGTGCTCAGGTCCGCCGCAAGGCTGTTCAGCTGCAACCCGGTGACAAAGCGCGCCAGATTATAGGCGTGCGTGCCGATATCGCCCACACAGCCCCCCGCGCCGGAACGTTCCGGGTCGGTGCGCCATTCCGCCTGCTTGCTGCCATCGGCTTCCACCGCATCGGTCAGCCAATCCTGCGGATACTCAACCTGCACAACGCGTAGATTGCCAATGTCGCCCTGCCGGACCATCTCACGGGCCTGCCGCACCATCGGATAGCCGGTGTAATTATGCGTCAGCACAAACAGCGCGTCCGATTTCTCCGCCGCCGCGACCAGCTTTTTCGCATCCGCCAGGGTCGAGGTCAGCGGCTTGTCACAGATCACGTGAATGCCGCGTTTCAGGAATTCGCGCGCCGCCGGATAATGCACGTGGTTCGGCGTGACAATCGCCACCGCCTCCACGCCATCCTTCAGCCGCGCCTCGCGTTTCGCCATCTCGGTGAAATCGCCATAGCAACGGTCCTCTGCCAGCCCCAGCGCCGCACCCGAGGCTTTGGATTTCTCCGCCGTCGAAGATAGCGCCCCCGCAACCAGCTGAAACCGCCCGTCGATGCGCGAGGCGATGCGATGCACCCCGCCGATGAAGGCGTCATTGCCGCCGCCGATCATGCCCAGTCTGATAGGTTTCATCGGGATACTCCATCTATCTTAATAGTGCTGTAGATAATGGACGCACTCGGGCGCATCCTGATGCCCCAACTGCGGTTCTTCCGAAGGAAGCTGATTGCTTCATTTTCCGTCTCGAAAGAGTGACTGTCCCGCGCGTTGTTTGACGAGCTTGGGAAACACCGAAACCCTTTGGTTCGGCCATCTGCTCCCGGTTTACGACCCTTTACGTAATATGCCTCCTGCGCAGAGCCGTCTTCTGCTTCACCAGTTATCCGTGCCATCACGAAAGCCCCAACATCTTGGCGTTCAGCGTGTCATCCGCACCGCCATCCGCAAAATCGTCAAAGGCGCGTTCGGTCACGCGAATGATATGATCCTTGACGAATTGCGCCCCCTCGCGCGCACCATCCTCGGGATGTTTCAGCGCGCATTCCCATTCCACCACGGCCCAGCCGTCAAAGTCATTGGCCGCCATCTTGGAAAACACCGCGCCGAAATCCACCTGGCCATCCCCCAGGCTGCGGAACCGGCCTGCGCGGTCGACCCAGGACTGATAGCCGCCATAGACACCCTGCCGCCCGGTCGGATTGAACTCCGCATCCTTGACGTGGAACATGCGGATGCGGTCGCGGTAGATGTCGATATTGTCGAGGTAATCCAGACACTGCAGCACGTAATGCGACGGGTCGTACAACATGTTGGCCCTTGGGTGATTGCCGGTGCGCTCCAGGAACATCTCAAAGGACACTCCGTCGTGCAGGTCTTCACCCGGATGGATTTCATAGCAGACATCAACGCCGCAATCCTCCGCATGGTTCAGGATCGGCGTCCAGCGTTTCGCCAATTCGTCAAAGGCCTGTTCAACCAGCCCCACAGGCCGCTGCGGCCAGGGATAGACATAGGGCCAGGCCAGCGCGCCCGAAAATGTCGCATGCGCCCCGATGCCCAGATGGGCCGAGGCCGTCAGCGCCTTTTTAACCTGATCAACCGCCCAGGCCTGCCGCGCCTTGGGGTTGCCCCGCACGCTTTCGGCGGCAAAGCCGTCAAAGACATCGTCATAGGCCGGATGCACCGCAACCAGCTGGCCTTGCAGATGCGTCGAAAGCTCGGTCACCGCCACGCCATTGGCCTCGGCCTGCCCGGCCCACTCCTGGCAATAATCCTTTGATGTCGCGGCCTGTTCCAGGTCGATCAACCGCGCATCCCAGCTTGGCACCTGAACCCCCTTGTAGCCGCAGTCGGCGGCCCATTTGGTGATCGCATCCCAGGAATTGAAGGGCGCTTCATCGCCTGCAAATTGCGCCAGAAAAAGCGCCGGACCCTTTATTGTTTTCATGTCGTTCCTCCCTTTTGTCAGACGTAGCGGTTGACGATATTCTCAAGTTTCTCCTGCCCGCCGGAAACCGGCTGCGGGTTCAGATCCGCTGCCTCCGCGCGGGCGGCAATGCCGTCCAGCGTGGCATCCTTGGCCAACATCGCCTGCGCCTCGCTGCTCTCCCAGCCCGCGTAACGGGCGCGGCGCGGCCCCTCCAGCGCGTCATCCTCGATCATCCGCCAGGCCGATTTCAGCCCCCGCGCGCAGATGTCCATCGCACCCGCATGGGCCGCAATCAGGTCTTCGGCATCCAGCGACTGCCGCCGCAGCTTGGCGTCGAAATTGGTGCCGCCGGTGGTGAACCCGCCCGCCATCAGCACCTCGTAATAGGCCAGTGCAGCCTCTGACGGAGAGTTCGGGAAATGGTCGGTGTCCCAGCCGCATTGGTAATCATTGCGGTTCATGTCGATGGAGCCGAAGATCCCCAGCGTCCGCGCCATCGCCAGCTCATGCTCAAACGAATGGCCGGCCAGAATGGCATGGCCCTGCTCCACGTTCAGCTGCACCTCGTTCTCCAGCCCGAACCGCTTGAGGAACCCATAGACCGTGGCAACGTCGTAATCATACTGATGCTTGGTCGGCTCCTGCGGCTTCGGCTCGATCAGGATCGCGCCCTTGAAGCCGATCTTGTGCTTGTATTCGACCACCATCGACAGGAACCGGCCCATCTGTTCCAGTTCCCGGCCCAGATCGGTGTTCAGCAGCGTTTCATAACCCTCGCGCCCGCCCCACAGCACATAGTTCTCGCCGTTCAGCCGGTGGGTCACATCCATGCAGGTCTTCACCGTCGAGGCACAATAGGCAAAGATATCCGGATCCGGGTTGGTGCTCGCCCCCGACATGTAGCGCCGGTTGGAGAACATGTTCGCCGTACCCCAGAGCAGCTTCGGGCCGCCATCCGCCATTTTCTTCTCGAAATAGTCGGCCATCTCGTTCAGCCGCTTGTGGCTCTCTGCCAGGTTGCTGCCCTCGGGGCGCACGTCATGGTCGTGAAAGCAGAAGAACGGCACGCCCAGAATGCGGAACATGTCGAAGGCGGCATCGGCCTTGGCCCGCGCAAGCTCCATCGTATCCGCCGGAAACCACGGGCGCTGAAAGGTCTGCCCGCCAAAGGGGTCGTTCCCCTCCCAGACGAAGTTGTGCCAGTAACAGACGGCAAAGCGCAGATGCTCCTCCATCGTCTTGCCGCCCAGCTTTTCCTGCGGATTGTAGTGACGGAAGGCCATCGGATTGGTGCTGTCTGCACCTTCGAATGTCACCGGGGCGATGTCTGCGAAATATTGGCTCACTGTATGTTCTCACGACTGTAGATGTTTAATTTGATCCTGCCGGCATCGGCAGGCGGTGTGGTGGCTTCGGTCAGGTCCCTCATGATCTTGACGGCGGCAATGACCCCCGAAAGGATGTCCTGGTCGATGACCAGATCGAATGTGCCGCTGCGCAACGCCTCGCGGGACGTGGGCGTCAGCTCATGCACGATGGTGATCGGTTTCGGGTCCAGCGTCCGCACCGCGCGCACCAGCCCGCGGTTCCCCGCCCCGATGGCATAGATCCCGGCAAGCCGCCGGTCGCGGGCCGCCTCCAGCACGATCTGCTCGACGCGGCGGGCATTGTCGCCCCCCTGCGCCGCAGGCAGCAGCGTGCAGCCGCCAAAGCGTTCCTGCATCACCATCCGGAACCCCAGCAACCGCTCGCTGTGATCGCGCGCCGCCAGCGACCCCGCAATCATCAGAACATCGCCCTGATCCCTGATGAACCGCCCCATGAACTCACCGGCGGTCCGCCCCGCCATGACATTGTCCGGCCCCACATAGGCATCACGCCCCGAACTCGGCAGATCCGCCACAAGGCTGATCACCCGCACGCCCGAAGCATGCAGCGATGCGATTTCCTCGTTGATCTCGGGCGCCTCGCTGGCCATCACCGCCACCGCGTCACAATCAAGATTACGCAGCGCGGCAACCTGGTCTTCCACGTCGAACGCCTTGGTCGGAACAACCTGCACCAGCACCTGTTCCTCCATCAGCCGCTGCTGTTCGCGCGCCAGCGCCTCGTGCAGCAACGCGACAAAACCGGTGTCCCCCGACGGCACCACAAAACAAAACCGATAGACCCGGCGCCGCGACAGATTCGCAGCCGCCAGATTGCGGACATAACCGGTCTGCGCCACGGCCGCCTTCACCCGGTCGACCACCTTCGCAGACACGCCACCCCGATTGTTCAGAACCCGGTCCACCGTCGCAAGGCTGACCTGCGCAGCCTCTGCCACGTCCCGTACCGTTGGTCCGCTCATAGACGAATCCTCCCCTTGCCCAAGGATTCATCAAATCTTGAGGTACGTCAATCAATCTTCTGCGGATTCACCTCAACCGTGAATTTGGCGCGGGATCTGCCGCACCGCAGCCCGCACCGGCACCACCGCATTCGTCATTCATGGACTGGTCTGTTCAC
Source organism: Sulfitobacter sp. G21635-S1 (assembly GCF_027213915.1). Lineage (NCBI taxonomy): Bacteria > Pseudomonadati > Pseudomonadota > Alphaproteobacteria > Rhodobacterales > Roseobacteraceae > Sulfitobacter > Sulfitobacter sp. G21635-S1. Next base: position 52,910 of record NZ_JAPWGV010000016.1, on the reverse strand, counting down.
GATTCAGGCTCTAACATGCCCCTCTAGAGCCTTGTAATCCCTCATCCCGGGACCGCGGATTGTAGAAAAGCCTTGCGCGACTCTCCCCCTTTGGTCAATAGTCACGGAAACAAGGCGATAAACGCCATGTTCCGTGAACACGGGACAAGAGACAGAGGGCAGATGAGCAGCACCAAACAAACAGACGACCTGAATTCCGTCATCCGTCAACATGCGGAATGGCTCTCAGGCCAATTGCACGCACAACGCGAGAACCTGTTTCCGCCGAATGCGCAGAAATCCATGCGCACCTTCACCTCCGGTGAGGCTGCAGCCATGCTTGGCGTCAACGACAGCTACCTGCGCAAGCTGCACCTCGAAGGGCGCGGCCCCTCCCCTGCCCTGACACCGGGCAACCGGCGGCATTACTCGGCCCATGACATCCACGATCTGCGCGTCCTGCTGGAAAAAACCGCACGCAAACCGGGGGATTACCTGCCCGGCCGGCGCGAGGGCGATCATCTGCAGGTCATCGGCGTGATGAACTTCAAGGGCGGATCGGGCAAGACGACAACCTCCGCCCATCTGGCCCAGCGGCTTGCCCTCAAGGGCTACCGCGTGCTGGCCATCGACCTAGACCCGCAGGCATCGCTCACCGCCCTGCACGGGGTCCAGCCCGAATTCGATCTGCACGACGGCGGCACGCTCTATGACGCCATCAGATACGATTCACCCGTGCCCATCGCCGATGTCATCCGCAAGACCTATATCCCCAATCTGGATCTGATCCCCGGCAACCTGGAATTGATGGAATTCGAACATGAAACTCCCCGCGCCCTGTCACAGGGCAAGGCCGGGTTGTTCTTTTTCCGGGTAAAAGAGGCTCTGATGCAGGTGGATGACGCCTATGACGTGGTTGTCATCGACTGTCCGCCGCAGCTTGGCTTCCTGACCATGTCGGCCCTCTCTGCGGCGACGGGCGTCCTGGTCACCATCCACCCCGAAATGCTCGACGTGATGTCGATGTCGCAATTCCTGCGCATGACCGCCGATCTGATGGATGTGATCGCCGAATCCGGCGCGGACATGAGCCATGACTGGATGCGCTACCTGCTGACGCGCTACGAACCGGCCGATGCGCCGCAGAACCGCATCGTCGCCTTTCTGCGCACCATGTACGGCGACAAGGTGCTGAATGCACCGCAGCTGAAATCCACCGCAATCTCCGATGCGGGGCTCACAAAACAGACTCTATACGAGGTAGAACGCAGCGCTTTCACCCGCAGCACCTATGACCGCGCCGTCGAAAGCCTCAATGCCGTCAACGATGAAATCTCTGAACTGATCCAGCGCACATGGGGCAGGACATGACGACCAGGAAAAAACGAATGACGATGCTCGACGGGTTGGCAGCGGCGGGGCATGCCCCCCCTGCCCCGGGCAGTTCGATGATGTCGACCAACCGGGCGCTGCGCTCTGCGCGCGACGCGGTGGATTCGCATCAGGTCTGGGAGCTGGACCCCGATACCATCGAGGACGGCAGGATTGCCGACAGGCTCGACCCTGACGATGTGGTCGATCTGCGCGACGCAATAGAGACTAACGGCCAGACAGTGCCTATTCTTGTGCGCCGGCACCCCACCACGCCCGACCGCTATCTGCTGGTCTACGGGCGGCGCAGGCTTCAGGCAATCCGCAATTCCGCCAAGGTGACAACCGTGCGCGCGCTGATTGCCAGCATGGGCGACGATGACGCGGTCAAGGCGCAGATATCCGAAAACATGGCCCGGCGCGATTTGTCCTTCATCGAAAGGGCACTTTTCGCGCAGGAACTGGTGGAAACGGGCTTTGGCAACCAGACCCAGGTGGCCGAGGTCTTGACCGTCACCAAATCCTCCGTTTCCATGGCCATCGCCATCGCCGAGATGATCGGCCGCGATCTGATCCGGGCCATCGGCCCGGCGCATGGCATTGGCCGCCCCCGGTGGGAAGCCCTGGGCAAAGCCATCGAGGAACGCCAGATCAACCGCGACCGGTTGATCGAAGTGGCCGAAAGCCTGCGCAGCGAGGCCGAGGTTGCCATGGTGATCGACGATGCCTCGGCAGAGCCGAATGAAGTCTCTGTCAGGGCGTTTGAGGCTGTGTTCGAAGCCGCAGGTGTGCCCGAACGCCCGGCCCGGAAACCCGCCAAGGCCCCCCCTGCCCGTCCGCGCAAGTTAAGCGTCAATCTGACGGTGGATGGCCGCACCGCAGGACAGCTGGTGCGCACCGCCAAGGGGGTGTCGTTTGAACTCGGAAAAGGACCATTTGCCGATTGGGTAGAGGCGCAAGGCCAGCCCCTGATCGAAGAACTTCACGCGCGCTGGCTTCAGCGCGGCGAAGACTGAGGAAAAGAGCAACAATGAAAAGGAGACACGAGAAAGACTGAAAGAAAAGGTCCCGCAAAGACGAAGCTCCACGAGACCCTGACTTGTTTCTAGCACCTTCAAGCTAGTGGTCGGAGCCCAAATTCGCAAGTCCAAAGTGATTCGCGGACCGCTATTTTTTTGTCTTCGTGTACATAAAATGGAATACACACCGGTATCGTCGTTTCGACGACCGATCTCTGCCGTCCAATTGGAACGGCAGGCACAGGCAGATCGGCCCGTCACCACAGAAATCAGCAAATGGGACGCCCTGCGGAAACTTGCCGCCGCGCGTCAGCATTTCAACCTCTCCGACCGCGACCTGACAGTTCTTCAGGCCCTGCTCGGATTCCACCCCGAAACCGCCCTTGGCGCAGACAATCCACCCGCGATTGTCTATCCCTCCAACAAGGCGATCTGCGAGCGGCTGAACGGCATGCCCTGTTCCACCATGCGGCGCCATATCGCGCGGCTGGTCGATGCAGGCATGATCCTGCGCCGCGACAGCCCCAACGGCAAACGCTATGTCCGCCGCAATGGCGGTGCCAAGCTGGCCTATGGGTTTGACCTCACCCCCCTGGCTGTCCGGTTCGATGAGTTCCGCCAGATCGCCGACCGCCTGGAACAGGCAGAGGCACGCCGCAGCCGCCTGCGCGAAATGGTCAGCCTGATGCGGCGCGACCTGGCGGGCTATGTGGACTACGGCATCAGCCAGCACCCCGACCTGCCCCTCTGGGACCGGATGAGCGACCTCGCCCGTCTGACAGCCCGCGACCTGCGCAGAAAGCTGAGCATCGGGGATCTGACCCGTCTCAGTGCCGAAATGACCGCTGCTCTGGAGGAAGTCATCGCCGCGATCGACCTGCCTCAAACAGAAGAACTGAGCACCAGCGACGCCGGAATTGAGCAGCACCATCAGAGTTCAGATAGAGAATATATAGATAGAAAAAAAACGAAGGTTGAGCCAGAGGCTGCGCCGGTCAAGGCCTCTGATGCCAATGTCTTGCAGACCCATCGGCCACCGCCACTGAAGCAGGTGTTGGAATCTTGCAAAGAGATACAATCTTTTTCTCAGGCCTCGGTGCGCCATTGGGAGGACCTGATCCGTCTTTCCGATGTCGTCAGTCCGATGATGGGAATTGCCGCATCCGTCTGGCAGGAAGCGAAATGCCGGTTGGGCAGGGAACAGGCCGCGACAACGCTTGCGGCGATGTTGGAGCGTTTCTCCGAGATCAAAAGCCCCTCCGCCTATCTGCGGTCCCTGGGGCAGAAAGCGGAGATGGGTCTGTTCTCCTGCGGCGCAATGATCCGGGCCCTGGAGGTGCGGGCGGTGTGAGTTCACAGCTGTGAACATTTCATGAATGCACCGAACGCCCGCAGTTCACAGCTGTGAACTCTGCCTCACAACCCGGCCGCTTTGGTCAGATTGACCCGGAACCGATCGCGCCGTCGCTGATAGCGGCGGGTCATTTCCGCGCTGGCATGGCCAAGCTGCTTCTGGACATAGCGCTCGTCCACCTCCGCCGAAGAGGCCAGACCCGCCCGCAGCGAATGGCCGGAGAACAGCGCCAGCCGTTCCTTCTCCGGCAGCTCCGCCCGGATGCCGGCCTCCAGCACGCAGCGCTTGATCAGCCGCGCGATGTGCTTGTCATTCAGCCGTGTTTCCAGCGCGCGTTTGCCGTCCCGCGAGGTGCCCACGAAGATCGGGCCGAAGTCGATCCTGGCGAAATGCAGCCATTGTTCCAGCGCATGTACTGGGCAGGTCTGATCGGAGGATCCGCGCCCGATCTCGACCTCGCGCCAGCCGGTCTTGGCGTTGAGAGTGAGCAGGGCGCCGCCCTCCAGAATCTCGACCCAGCCGCCCGAATCCGGCGTATCGTCCTTGCCGTGATCGAGGCCGACAATCTCGCTGCGGCGCAGCCCACCGGCGTAGCCGACAAGCAGGATCGCACGGTCCCTGAGGCCGCGCAGATCGAAGGGCAGGCAGGCCACCATGGCGCGGATATCCTCGGTCATGATCGCTGCTTTCTGTTCCGGCGGACGGGCATGCCTGCGCTTGATCCCGGCCAGCACCGAAGCGATGTGCCGGTCCTGCCGGTCGAGCGTCAACCCGCGCTGTGCGTAGTTCCAGGCCAGACCGGAGAGGCGGCGCTCGATGGTGCTGACGCGCAGGGCAGGGGCCTTGCCCACGGGGGCGGCCATATCCGCGAGATAAAGGCCGATCATCTCGGGCGAGGGGGGCAGAGGCTCTGTGCCCTTCACCCGGCACCAGCGGGTAAAATGCGCCCAATCCCTGGCATAGGCCTTGAGGGTATTGTCCGAGGCGGCAGCGCGGGCATAGTCACGGGCGCTGTCCACCAGCCGGTCCAGATTGCCGGATCCAGCCACCTCCTCGGGGAGGGATAGGAGGGTATCTTCGGACTTGGCGGGTTTCCTCGAATCTGTCGACATCTTGCGTTTAACCCCATGATCTTGTGGTGTTGCGGCAGGCTAGACATAATCGGCCGATAAGGCAAACTTATTGGACGTAAATGGGAGTTGCAGGGTGCGGCGGCTTGCACATCATATTATAGATAAAAGCGCCGTCGGAGGCTAGCCTGGCGGCACGGCATATCAGCCGACCGCCATCTCCAGCGGCCCGGCCACACTACCCCGACTGTCCGTCTGGGTCACTATCGCGCGTGCTGAACCCTTGAAGATGTGGCGTTTTTGTCGGGTGCGGCGCTGGCCCACCTGCATGTTGTGTCGGGATGTGCGCAGGTCCCCCAAGCCTTGTTGCAGAAGCGGCTCACGCTGCGCAAAGAGGAGGTTTGTGACGCAATCTTGGTGCGGCCGGGGCGGGCAGGGGCGCTGCGTGACGCGGTATACCCGCTGCGCCCCGGCGAGCTGCCCAGGCTGTACTAACGACTACGCTGTGGGGACGGTGCCGCCATCAATCACGTACTCTGTACCGGTAATTGTGCCGGCGCGGTCTGAAGCGATGAAGGCGATCAGATTGGCGATTTCCTCCGGCTTCGACGGGCGCCCGATCGGTACACCGCCCAGGGAGTCCATGATGATCTGCTTGCCCTTCTGGAGATCGACCCCATGCTCCGCGGCGAGCCGCTTTGCCAGGTCCACGGCGGATTCCGTTTCGATCCAGCCCGGAGAGACCCGTACCACGCGCACACCATTGGGCGAAACCTGCTTCGACAGGCTCTTGCTGTAGGTCGAAAGCGCCGCCTTGGCCGCGGCATAGGCCGTGGTCGCCTCGGGCAATGGCAACTGGCTCTGGATCGAGGTGACATGGATCACCACGCCCGAACCTTGTGTCTGCATGCCCGGCAGCAACGCACGGTCGAGCCGCACTGCGGGCATCAGGTTCAGGTCGATCTCCCTTTGCCACTCCGCATCGTCCAGCGCCTGGTATCCCCCCGCCGGGGCGGAGGAGCCGCCGAGCATGTGAACGATGATGTCCACCCCGCCGAGACGGTCCTGCACCGCCTCTGCCACATGGGCGCAGCCTTCGGCCGTCGTCAGGTCGGCAGCCATGAACTGCGTCTTCGGCATTTGCGGTGGCCTTGTCCGCGCCGTCGTGAGCACCCGCGCGCCCAGTTCCTCGAAGAGCCGTACCGTGGCGGCTCCGGCACCGCGTGTGCCGGAGGTGACGAGGGCGCGCTTGCCTTCGAGCGTCAGGAAGGGGGTCATGGGACGATCTCCAGTTCGGCGATCTGGTTGCCCTTAAGGACGAAGAAGTAGCGCAGATCCACCGGGCTGCCGGGGAAATTGCCGACGAGGTGGCAGGTGATGACAGTGCGCCCGCCCTCCTCGGCCCGCGCAGAGGGCTCGACGGTGTAGGTGTACTTGGTCGAGGCGTTCGCCATCCACTGCCAGATCGCGTCGCGCCCGGTGTAGGTGTTGCCTTCATCGACCACGACGGCATCGGGCGTGAATAGCTCCGACAACGCCTGGGCGTTGCCCTTCTTGTCGGCCTTGAAGTAGGCCTCGATTGCCCGGGGGAGGTTCAAGCTCATGGTCTTTCTCCTTTTCGTCTCATGTCCGTTTCCGATTGCCCCCAATCTAGAGCGTTGACGCCATGCAGATAACCGGGACAAATTGAGACGCGGCATTGCGATTTTGGGGATAATGACCATGTACAAGCTCTCGGATTTCGACGCGGTGCTGGCCATCGGGCGGCGGGGATCGTTCCGCGCCGCGGCGCTCGACCTGGGCATGTCGACCAGCGCGCTCAGCAACGCGATCGCCAAGCTGGAAGAGCAGCTCGGCGTGCGGCTCTTCAACCGCACCACCCGCAGCGTGTCGCTCACCGGGGCCGGGCGGCGCTTTGTCGACCAGGTCAGCCCCGCCCTGCGCGACATCCACCAGGCGCTCGACACGGTGCGCGCGCAGCAGGAAACGCCGTCTGGTGCGCTGCGTATCAACACCTTCGCGACGGCGGGGCGCGAGTTCCTGGCCCCACTGGTCTTGGAGTTCCTCCGGCGGTTTCCCGAGGTCCGCGTCGACGTTGTCACCGAGGGCAACCTCGTGGATATCGTGGCCGATGGCTTCGATTTCGGGGTGCGCAGCCAGCCGCTGGTGCCCAGCGACATGATCGCGATCCCGATCGGCCCGCCGCGCCGCTACGCGGTGGTGGCTGCCCCCGCCTACCTTGAAAACCGCGAGCTGCCGCAGGTGCCGTCCGACCTACTGGTGCATGACTGCATCCGCACCCGGCTGCCCAACGGCGGCATGTTCCGCTGGCAATTTCAGGCCGATGGCGAGCCGGTGCAGGTGGACGTGCAGGGGCCGATAACGCTGGACGAGGCGAGCCTCGCGCGGATCGCCGTGCTGGAGGCGGTGGGGATCGGCTATTTCATGGAATCGGATGTTCAGGCCGATATCGACGCGGGGCGGCTGGTGCGGGTGCTAGATGCGTGGACGCCGCCGCTCTCCCCCCTCTGCCTTTATTATCCCAGCCGTCGAAATCCGCCCGCCGCCTTCAAGGTTTTCGTGGACCTCGCACACGAACTGGCCCGCTCGGGCCGCGGGCGTTGAGGGCGTGGGTCATGAAAAAGGCACTGTGAGCGGTGCAGCCCACGGTGCCTTTGCAAAGAGATTGGCGAAGGCGGCTCAGGCGACGCTCAGCCGTACCTGCGCACCCTCACGCGTCAGGTGCGAGTAGGGACAGGTAGCATGGGCCTCCTCCACCAGCTTCAAGGCGATCTTTGCGTCGAGGCCCGGCAGGCTTGCGGCCAGCGCAATGTCCAGGGCAAAGCCCGCCCCGACCTCCCGGGGGCCGATGCCCACGGTGACGGTCACGCTGGTGTCCTCGGGCAGCTTTTGCTTCTGACGGCCGGCGGTGAAGCGCAGCGCGCTGAGGAAGCAGGCCGCATAACCGCTGGCGAAAAGTTGCTCGGGGTTGGTGCCATCGCCACCCGGGCCGCCCAGGGCCTTGGGCGTGGAGAGTGAGAGGGTCAGCGCACCGTCCTCGACAGTGGCGGTGCCGTCCCGGCCGCTTCCGGTGGCGGTGGCGTGGGTTTTGTAGAGGATGTTCATGTTTGGCTCCTTGGTGTGATGTCTGTTTTGCAGGTGTCGCCCGCGACCGGAAACAGGGCGTCTCCGGTCGCGGGCAGGTCTCAGTTGGCCGGCACGGCTTCCCGCGTGGCCTCGTCGATGGCCTGGGCGACTACGGCGGGCTGGGTCATGAAGACCGCGTGGCTGGCCGGGACCTCGGTAACCTTTGCCCCGATGCGGTCGGCCATGTGGTGCAGCATCTCCTGGGCGAAGGCCTTGTCTTCGGTCGCGATCACTGCCCAGCTGGGTTTGGTCCGCCAGGCCGCGTTCTCCAGCACCGTCCCGAACACCTCCATGTTGATTGGCACCTGTGCGTCGCGCATGAAGGTCGCATCGGCGTCGCTCACGTCATGGGCGAACCCGGCTTGGAAGCTGCCCGGCGCGACGTAGCCGTAGCCGTCTTCACCGATGTCGAGCACGAACTCGGGTGGCGAGGTGAAGCCGTTATATTGTTGCGCGGTGGTCTCGCCCGCATCGGGCGACAAGGCGGAGACATAGACCAGCCCGGCGACCTTGGGATGAATGCCCGCCTCGGTAATCACCGTGCCGCCCCAGGAGTGGCCGACCAGGATCGCGGGGCCGTTCTGCCGGTTCAGTGCGCGGTTGGTGGCGGCCACGTCATCGGCCAGCGAGGTCAGCGGGTTCTGCACCATGGTCACGTGGTATCCGCGGGAGGTGAGGTCGTCGTGGACCCCGCGCCAGCCGGAGGCGTCGGCGAAGGCGCCGTGGACCAGCACCACGTTGCGGATGGCCTGGTCGTCGGGAATGCGGGTCTGCACATCGGCTTGGCCGGTGGCACCGAACGCACTCATGGCGGCTGCGGCGAGGAATGTCTGAAGTTTGGTCATTGGAACGGTTCTTTCGGTGTGAAGGGTGGGGTCGGGTTGTTTGCTGTCTTGTCGGGCAGTGCCAGAGGGACAGGCGCGGCCCGACAAGGCCTCAGTTGCGGGCAAAGGCCAGCAGATCGGCGTTGATCAGGTCGGGGTGCGTGGCGAAGAAGCCGTGCGACAGGCCTGGGTAGGTCTTCAGCGTGCCGTTCTGCAGCAGCTTGATGGCCTTGTGCGCAGAGTTCCCGATTGGCACGACCTGATCATCTTCGCCGTGCAGCACCAGCACCGGCTGGGCAATGGCCTTGAGATCCTCGGTGAAGTCGGTTTCCGAGAAGGCCTTGATGCCGTCGTAATGGGCCTTGGCCCCGCCGGTCATGCCCTGACGCCACCAATTGTTGATCAACCCCTGACTGACTTCGGCACCTTCGCGGTTGAAGCCGTAGAAGGGGCCCGATGCCACGTCGAGGAAGAACTGGGCGCGGTTGGCGGCCAGCGCGGCGCGGAAGCCGTCGAAGACTTCGAGCGGCACGCCGTCGGGGTTGCTCTCGGAGGCCACCATGATCGGCGGAACCGCGCCCAGCAGGGCGGCCTTGGCCACCCGGCCGGGCTTGGCGCGGGCGACATAGCGCGCCACCTCGCCGCCGCCGGTGGAGTGGCCGATGTGGATCGCGTCGCGCAGGTCCAGCGCCCGGGCCAAGTCTGCCACGTCGGCAGCATAATGGTCCATGTCGTGCCCGTCCGAGGCCTGCTCGGAGCGACCGTGGCCGCGGCGGTCATGGGCGATGACGCGGTAGCCTTCGGACAGGAAGAACAGCGTCTGATTGTCCCAGTCATCGCCAGAGAGCGGCCAGCCGTGGTGGAAGACGATGGGCTGGGCGTCCTTCGGGCCCCAGTCCTTGTAGAAGATTTCGGTGCCGTCGCGGGTGGTGATCGTAGCCATTGTGAAGGGTCCTTCTGTTTGAGCGAGGATGGAGGTCGGCAAGGTGAGGAGCGCGGCCGCAGCCGTTGCGCCCTTGAGAATTTCCCGCCGTGTGAGATCGGGTGTCATTGCCAGTCCTTTCGGTTTCGATGTGGACAGAGATAGACAAGGCGCGGCATCAAGAGGCGTGGCGAATCTGACAACTTGCGAGGCAAAACTGACAATGATGAAAGCCGCTGTCCCTTGGGCGGCATCGCCCCGCCCGATGGGGGCCGACCCGGCGGAGGGGGCTCCGCCGGGAGCCTTGTCAGGTGCGAGTGCCGATCTCGCCGTTGGAGCTCTTGGTCCGCGACGGGATCTGCTCGCTGGGCACGAAGGTGAGAGCCACCGTCGCACTCACCGGCTCGGGCGCGGCCAGCTCGCCCTTGCCCTCGAAGGAGGCGTCGAGCAGGAGACGCAGGGAGCGGTTGGTTTCCATCGGCAGGAAGGAGATCATGCAGATCTCCTCAAGCGAGGCGGCCTCGGCCACTTCGATCAACTCCTCCTTCAGGTCCTCGCGGGTGTAGCTGATGATGTAGTTGTAATCCTGTTCCAGCGTGAGCAGCTTGGGCTTGCGCATGCTCTCGGGCACGTCGCTGTCCTTGAAGTTCCACAGGAACTTGGCCGGGCCACCGACGATGGGGCCGCCGAAGACCAGTTGCCTGTCGATGAGCGCGTCGAGGATGCGATAAGCCTGAGCGGTCTGCTCGGCGCTGATGAAAACTTGGTAGTATTGCATGGGTTTCACTCCGTTTACGTTGTGACTCGAAGCTATGGCCCCGGTGTCATTCCGATAAGCAGGACAAAATGAGATGTGGAATTGCGAATTTCAGGATAATGGCATGGTGTCACGATAATGACGAAACGAACGATGTCCGGTGCCTCTTTCCCCGTGGCCGAAATCGGCCTGCTGATCTACCCCGACTGCCAGCTTTCGGCGATCTACGGCATGACGGACCTTTTCCGCATCGCTGGCGAATGGGCCGACGGGCGCAGGATCCGAGTGTCGCATTGGGAGGCGTCAGATGAGGAAGTGACCTGTACCTGGGACAGCCACCCCGACCTGCCGCACAGGCTGAGCCATGCCATTGCCCCGCCGAGCCTGGTGATGCCTGAGCGCATGGAACCGTTCCCAGTTGCCGCCGCCTGGCTGCGCGCGCAGCATGCGGAGGGCACGGTGATCGGCTCGGTCTGTGCGGGCGCCTTCGTGCTGGCCGAGACAGGGCTGATGAACGGGCGACGCGCCACCACGCATTGGGCCTTCGCCGAGCAACTCGCCCGGCGCTTCCCCGAGATCGACGTCGCCGACGACCGGATGGTGCTAGATGACGGCGACATCGTCACCGCGGGCGGCATCCTGGCCTGGACCGACCTCGGTCTCACTCTCGTCGAACGCTTCCTTGGCCCGGCCACGATGCTCGCTACGGCGCGCTTCTTGCTGATCGACCCGCCTCGCTCCAGCCAGCGGCCCTTCGCGGCCTTCGTCCCCCGATTCGACCATGGCGACGAGGCCATCCGCCGGGCCCAGCACCACCTGCACGCATGCCACTCCGAGCCGCTCCAGCAGGCCGAACTGCACGCCGTGGCCGGGCTGACCGAGCGAACCTTCCTACGCCGGTTCACTGCCGCGACCGGGCACCGCCCCAACGCCTACCTACAGCAGGTCCGCATCGCCAAGGCGCGCGAGAGACTTGAGCGCACGCTGGACCCCGTGGACCGCATCGCCTGGGATGTCGGCTATTCCGATCCGGCAGCCTTCCGGAAGATTTTCCACAAACTCGTCGGCGCTGCGCCCGCTGCATACCGCCAGCGCTTTGGCATCGCGGCCGCAGAAGGGTAGGGTGCCGGTCAGCAGTGCCAATTGATTGTTCTGCACGAGTTGGGCAGTGGCCGAGGCAGGCAGGTCTGATCGTCATGCCAGGGCGGATGCGTTCAGCCTCTGGGTCGATCATGCGCCGATCACGACAGGTGCGGTCAACCTTCGCAGCGTTGAAATGACGCTGAGCGCTGTGATCTTTCCGGTTTTGGGATTGTCCTCGGTGGGGATGTTCTCGATCTTCAAGGTGAGGTCTGCGCTATCGGATTTCACTGTGATCGTGTGTGTATTGCGAACCACGGTGGGATCGGCCCAGATCTCAAGATGGGTGTTGGCGACGCCAGAGCCTGCCAGCCCCAGGGCGACGGCCACGTTCAGGTTCGCTGGGAACCCGACGATAGCCTGTTCGGCGGTTCCTTCGAACACCTTGGTTGGCTTCATGATCGCCGCTGGGTTGAACCCCTGAGCGACAAGGGCCGGCGCGCCATTGAGACCGAGCGGAGGTTTCTGGGTAATCATTTTGACTTCGTGGATTTTTCCCTGCCCCACGGATTGCACTGCATCGAGCCCGAGAAGCGCGCCAGAGGGCACCAGGATACGGCCGCCATAGTCTCGGGCGAGCTGTTCCAAATGCGGGTTGAACAGCAGCGCGCCAACGCTGATGACGATAACTGTTTTGCCCTGCATCAACGCGGGCGAGGCCACATTTGACAGAAATTCAGCGGGGCAGCATTCAACGACCACATCTGCCTCCTCTGCCAGCGCTTCGAGTGCCACGACCTTGTACTGGCGGGAAAAATGTTCGGTGATATAGGCCTCGGCCCTGGGGACGTTATGTGCCGAAACGGCTGTCAACTCGAGCCCGTCGATGCCCTTGTCGAGCGCTCTGGCCACGGATTTCCCGATGGCGCCAAACCCACCAATGGCCACGCGTAAACGTTGTTTTTCTTTGGTCATAATTATCACCGCTTGCTTCGCCGGAGCGAGTGTTCAGATTTTGGTTTGTCCGGGTCAGTTGGCTCCGGACAGTTGATGCAGGTGCCGATGGTCGGCAGCGAGAAGTTTCGAACTCCCGGCCTGTCCGGTCGTCTAGTTCGCGGGGCGCCAGCCGCTGGGTTGGCGGATTTCGGTCAGGTCAATTTCCGCGAGATTGTCGGGATAGACCGCAACGGGAGAAATCGTGCGCACTTCGCCGCGTTCCGCGCTGCCGGAAATCAGCTTGTCCGCAAGATCGACGGCCTGCGACCCGATGGTCACCGGTTTCTGCGCCACAACATAGTCCACGCAGCCCTGCTCCATCAGATCCTGAGCCGCTTCGCCAAGCACCGCAAAGAGCACTTTGATCTCTCCGCATTTTCCGGCCTGTTGAACCGCACGCGCTGCACCGATGCCGTAGGTGTCATCTGCGGCGTAGAGCATCGTCACATCGGGGAAACGTTGGATGATGTCGTTGGCGGTGGTCATCGCGATGGCGACATCCTGGTCCGTGGACTGTGCGGCCACGATTTCGATGCCGCTCTCCGTGACGTTCTCCTTGAAGCAGCGTAAACGCTCTTCGGCCCAGAACGCGCCGCCCGGACCGGCCAGGACGCCGATTGTTCCGCCCTCTGGCAGGATCGTCTCGGCGCCTTCGGCCATCATCTCGCCCAGGGTGCAATGGCTGGACGATACTGCGCCGTCCGGTGGCACGTCGCTTGCGACGATCGGGCTGGAGACGCCGATCAGTGGAACGCCCGCGCCGCGCGCTTCGCGCGCTACGCCATTAAAGGCACTGGGATTTCCTGGATCCACAAGGATCGCGTCGACCTGCTGGGTGATCAGGTTTTGTACCTGCGACAGCTGCCGATCTATGTTCGAGTACCCGCCGGCATCCAACACGACAATATCGTAACCCAGCTCTTTTGCCTTGGTTTCGATCCCATAGAGGATCGCGGTGTACCAAGGTCCGGCCAGGATGGGCATCGAGACGCCCAGTGTCTTGGTTTCCGCTGCAACAGCGCTTGCTGTCATCAGCAGGGCCGCTGCAACTGCCGAGCCGCGCGCGAGAATGGTCTTTGCTTGTTTTTTCATTGTCTTCTTCCCTATTGTTGGTTTGGTTGTCAGGTGCGGGCGAGGATGACGTCGATCTCGACCAGCCAAGCCGGGTTCATGAGTTGGACGACTTGCACGCGCGTGCGTGCAGGAAGCGGGCCGTCGACCTTGAAATAGTCGCGATAGGCGTCTCCGAAGCCGTCGAGATCTATTTCACCGCCCTTGTCGGGGTCCGGGCAGAGGTAGCCGACCAGCTTGACGATATCGCCCATCTCGTACCCTTTCCGGGTCACGATCTGTTCGATGGTTCTGAGGACGCCTGCGGTTTGGGTGCGGGTGTCGCCATAGGCTGCCCGGTCGTCAGGATCGGCGTCGGGGTCAACAACCGGAGGAACCTGGCCGCTGACGAACAGCAGGCTGGCGTTTGGTGGTACTTCTACCGCTTCGGCCCAGGGCGCTTTCGACTGGTACGGCGCGAGCGCGGGGTCTGAGTTGACAAATCGTTTGATGTCGTTGGACATGGAACAACACTTCCTTGTTGCCTAATCAGGGTTTCCAATCGGCGGGTTGCCGGATCAGGGAAACATCCACGGAGGCTGCCGTTTCTGCAGTGACCGACAGGAACGGTACTTGCGTGATTTTCTGATCCAGTGTGGCACCTTTGATCAATGCATCCGCCAGGCGCACAGCGGTTCGGCCAATCAGAACCGTTTGCTGGGCAACGATGTATTGCGCGCAGCCGACGTTCAGCATTTCTTCGGCCGCTTCGCCATAACCTGCCATCAAGACCTTGACGGTGCCGCATTGGCCGACCTGCTGAACCGCCCGGGCCGCGCCGACACCCAGTGTATCATCCGCCGCGTAAATCAGGTCTGCATCAGGGAACCGCTGAAGGAAGTCGTTGGTGATCGACAAGGCAGTGGCCGCGTCGCCTGCGCTGTAGCGTTCGCTGATGATCTTGATATCCGTGCCTTCGATGCCCTCTTTGAAGCAGCGGTATCGTTCGTTCGCCCAGTAAGCCCCCGGAGGACCGGCAAGGCTCACGATTGTGCCTCCCTCGGGCAGAACAGAGCGCGCGCCTTTGGCCATCTGTTTGCCCAGGTCGCACTGGCTGGATGTCGACGCGGCGTCGGCTTCGACGTCCGTCGCGACCACGGGCGAACCAAGACCCACGACCGCGATACCGGCGGCCCGGGCCTGACGCATTGCCCCGTTCAGGGTTGCCGGGTCGATCGGGTCGGTCAGGATCGCGTCGACCCCCTGCACCACGAGGTTCGAGATGTGATCAATCTGGGTTTCCGGGTGCGCAAAACCACCGGCGTCCAGCACTACAACGTCGTAGCCGAGCCTTTCGGCTTCGTTCATCGCGCCGTACAGAACTGCGGAATAGAACGCGCCTGCGTTGGTAGGCATGGCAATCCCGATTTTCTCGTCAGCGACGGCAGATGGGGCCAGAACAAGCGTTGCCAGTCCGCTGATGATGAGGGGGGAGGCCCTTTTGAGATTTGAAATGATACTGGTCCTGACGGGCATGGTGTTGCTCCTGATGGGGATGGTTATTGTTTATTTCTGTCTGGACATGGCCTGATCGACCGCCACGGCGGCGATCAGCGCGATGCCGACGATCATCAGCTGGGTGTAGGACGAAACATTCATCAAATTCAGGCCATTGGAGAGGATCGAGACAAAGGCCACACCGATGCCAACGCCGATGATCGTTCCCCTTCCACCAAACAGAGAGACACCACCAAGCACGACTGCCGCCACTGATTCCAGCGCCAGGGATGAGCCAAGCGTGGGCTGGCCGGATCCCACCCGCGCGGTGAGGATCAACGACGCCACAGCTGCGCAGATGCCGGAGATGACATAGGCCCAGGTCTTGGTTTTTCGGACCGGGACCCCCGAAAGGCGTGCGGCGGCGGCGTTTCCGCCAACGGCATAGATATTCCGGCCCAGCCGGGTGTAGTGGAGCGTTATTGCTGCTGCGATGAACAAGGCCAGCGAGATCAGGAACGGTACTGGAACGCCAAGGAAACGCGCGAACGCGATGTCGGCAAAGCTGCCGGGCACGCCCGTCACCGGAATGCCCTTGCTGATGTTCAGGGCGACGCCCTGGGCGATGGACAGCATCGCCAGCGTGGCGATAAAGGCCATGACCCGAAGGCGGGTTACAATCAAACCATTGATCAGGCCGACAAGGGCGCCGGTGATCAGGCCAACCAGCAAGCCGACCGGCGCACCATATGCGGCCATCGCCATGCTGGCCACGACGCTGACCAGGGCCACGATGGACCCGACGGACAGGTCCAGATCGGCATTGAGCACGACAAAGGTCTGTCCTATCGCCACTGCAGCAAGGGCTGCCGCCTGAAGCGCGACATTGCGAAAGTTCTGGCTGGTCAGGAAGACGTCCGAGCTTGTCGAGAAGTAGATGATCAGCAGGATCAGAGCCACCGGCATCCCGAGTTCATGTGCACGGTTCATCAATAGTGCCTTGATTTTATATCCGGAATTGGGTTGGGAAGACACGATTGAGGTCTCTTGCGACATTGACTTGCTCCTTGGTTTGGAGGGACGAGGCTGGCCGTCAGGCCGCCGTCCCGTGACTGGACGCGTGGCCCTCGAAAGCCGCTTGCAGGATGTCCTGTTCGTCGAATGCGTCCCGGGCGAATTCCCTGACGATCCGACCCGCTGACATCGCGATGATGCGGTGGCACACATTCAGAAGTTCCGGCAGTTCGGAGGAAACAACCACGATGGCGGCCCCGTCTTCGGCAGCCTCGTGGATGAGTTGGTAGATTTCGGCCTTGGCACCGACATCCACGCCCCGCGTCGGTTCGTCCAGGATCAGCAGATCCGCACCCGAAAGTATCAGTTTCCCGATTGCAATCTTCTGCTGGTTGCCACCGGAATAGGTTGAAGTGTCGTTGGACAGTTGGCCCCGGAACCGCATCCGTGTCGCGATTTCCTCTGCCACGGACCGGACCTTCTTCCAATTGATGAAGCCTGAGGGAAAGATCCGTGGCATGGCCGACATCAACACGTTCTCGTATCCGGACATGGACAGCACCACTCCGGAGCCTTTGCGATCTTCGGACAGGTAGGAAATCCCCGCTTCTATGGCGTGGCGAGGATTGCGCGCCCTGAGGTGAACGCCGTTTTTGACGATGCTGCCGCTGTCGAGCGGGTCCGCGCCGATTATGGCCCGCATGACCTCGGTCCGGCCGGCACCGACCAGTCCGCTGAAACCCAAGATTTCGCCCGAGCGCACCTCGAATGAGACGTCTTTGAAAACCCCCTCGCGTGTGAGGCCCTCGGCACGGAAGTGTACACCGCCAATATTCTGGTTGACCTGCGGAAACAGTTTGTCGAGCACGCCGCCCACCATCATGTTGACAAGCTCGGTCGTATCGCGCACATCCTGGCGGTCACGGACCTCGATCAGTTCGCCATTGCGAAGAATGGTGATCCGGTCGGACACCTCCAGCACTTCGTCGAGCCGGTGCGACACGAAGATCATGCTGTGGCCAGCGTCGCGCAGCTGCTTGATGATGCCAAGAAGCTGCGCGGCCTCGACATCAGAGAGCGATGCAGTCGGCTCGTCCAGGATCAGAACGGGCGGGTCCAACGTCAGCCCGCGTGCGATCTCGACAAGCTGCATTTCCCCTGTGGAGAGGGTTTCCGCCTTGGCGTCCGGGTCGAGGTCGATCCCCATCCGGTCAAAGATCCGCTGGGCGGTCTTGCGGGCGGCATGGCGCGAATAGACAGAGTTCAGGGGCCCGGCCATGGGCAGGTTTCCAAGCACGACATTTTCTGCGACGGACAAGCTGGGAATTATTGTAAGTTCTTGAAAAACAGTGACAATGCCCGCGTCTCTTGCATCTTTTGGAGTGCTGAAGCTTCGCTGTGAACCGCCAATTCTCATGTGGCCCGAACTTGGTTGCGTGTCGCCGGAGAGGATCTTGATAAGCGAGGATTTTCCGGCCCCGTTCTCGCCGACCAGAGCGTGAATTTCCCCTTTTGCGAGTTCGAAGTCCACGCCGTTCAGCGCCACTGCGCCAGGGTAGACCTTGCCGATCCCCGTCAGCGAGATAAGAGCGTCCTTTCCACCGGCGTAAGCCATTTGCGTGTCCCTGTTGATTGTTTGTTTTCCCTAGTAGGGCGGTCATCCCGCCATGTGGCAACCGACAAATGCTACTTGGATAATTTACATTTTGTTATGTGTTCGAGGGCTGGATCCTCTTCAGCGGCAGGCAGATGTTGGTTTGCGGCTGATGCGTTTATCGGCCTTACGCCGTTTCTCAGGGTACCACGAATGCACCACATCAGCGGGAGGTGTGTTTGTGATGAGTTTTAGCGGTGGGTCAGGGGTGGGAAAAGTTATGCGCGACCGGAATTTGACCGAATTTTCGCGCCGGGACGGCCAAAGGTGTCGAAAGCCTGTTGCTGAAATCCCCGGCTTATGGCGCAGCTTTGGTGGCTTGCGTCATCCTGGCGAAGCTGAACACCAACGGAGACGACAGATATGTCACGCGACCACCGCGAGGAAACCGACAACATCGGTACGTTGAACGTGCCCTTCGATGCGCTTTACGGCATTCAAACCGCTCGGGCTTTGGATAATTTCAACCTTTCCGATGTCCATCTCAGGGATTTTCCTGAAATCGTCATATCGCTCGCCATGGTGAAAAAGGCAGCCGCCCTGGCCAACGCCGAGCTGCATGTGATTTCCGCCCGGGAGTCGACGGCGATCGTTGCGGCCTGCGAAGAGATCATCGCGGGCAAGCATCACCATGCGTTCGCCGTCGATGTCATACAGGGCGGCGCGGGCACTTCGACCAACATGAACGCAAATGAGGTCATCGCCAATCTGGCGACGCTGAAGCTTGGCGGGCGGCTGGGGGATCACAGCTATGTTCATCCCAATGACACGGTGAACCGCTCGCAATCCACCAATGACGTCTATCCCACGGCCATGCGGCTTGCTGTGATGAGCCAATGCGCGCCGTTGGTTTCTGCGCTTGAGGGGTTGTGCCGGTCCCTGGATTGCAAGGCCGTGGAATTTGCCGGGGTACGGAAGGTAGGACGCACGCAGCTTCAGGACGCGGTTCCGATCACGCTGGGCGAAGAGTTCGCGGCTTTTTCGGCGTCGGTCCGGAACGATATCCGGCGGTTGCTTCAGATTTCCGAGGTGCTGCGGGAGGTGAACCTGGGCGGCACGGCAGTCGGAACCGGCGTGAATGCGCCCCGTGGATATCAGGCGCTGGCGGTGGCCCACCTTTCCGCGATCTTCGGTACGGCGCTGACGCCGCATGGAAACCTGCTGGCGGCCTCCTACGATCAAAGCGCCTTTGTTACGTATTCGGGCATTTTGAAGCGGGTCGCGGTGAAGCTGTCGAAGATCAGCAACGACCTGCGCCTTCTTAGCAGTGGCCCGCTCGCCGGGATTGGAGAGATCCGCCTGCCTCCCGTACAGGCGGGATCTTCCATCATGCCGGGCAAGGTGAATCCGGTTATTCCCGAAGCGGTGAACCAGGTCGCCTACGAGGTGATTGGTCGGGATGTCACGGTGACCATGGCGTCCGAAGCGGGCCAGTTGCAGCTGAATGCCATGGAGCCGGTGATTATCTACAGCATTCTGCAATCCACGCGGCTTCTGACCCGCGCGGTCAGGATGCTGGATGAAAAATGCGTTTCTGGCATCGAGGCAGACCGGGAGCGCTGTGCCGAGTTGCTGGACAAGAGCCTTGCCATGGCAGCTTCCCTGGTGCCGGTCATCGGCTATGAGAAAGCCGCACGTGTCGCCAAGTTCGCATTGAATCAGGGTATCTCGTTGCGCGAGGCGGCCTTGCGCGAGGGAGGGCTTGAAGCGGCGGAGTTTGAGGGCATTTTGTCGGGCACGATCAGCCGGTCGGCCTTGCAGCCGCTCGACCAAACTCGCCCGTGTCGGTGACCGGGCGGCCATCGTTCGAGGATTTGATTTCCTGCAACAGCCAGTCCCTGAAAATCTTGACCTTGCCCTGTTCCCACGAGCGTTTTCGCCCGATCAGGAAATAAAGCCCATCGCTGGTGATCCGGCGGTGCATCGCGGGGACAAGCAGCCCGGCGGCTAGATCCCCCTGCGCCAGCACAAGCGGCACCAGCGCGATGCCGCGGCCTTCGATGGCCGCCTGCATCGACATGAAGAAGTGTCCGTAGGAAATGCTGTGCTGGCGCATGTCGACATTCCAGCGAATGGCCTTGAAGAAATCCCGCCAGGCATTCGGCCGGGTCGCCATGTTGATCAGGGTCACGTCACCGGCTTGCGATTCCTCGGTCAGTTCGCCATGGCGGGCGATGTAATCCGGCGAGGCCACCGCGATCAGCTCGTCCGGCAAGAGCGCCTCAACCTGGAGCTGCGCCCAGGCCCTGGCCATCACCAGGTCGATACGCGGCCTGCCTTCGGATTTCAGCCCGGCCTCGACGGTGCCGACGCGAATGGCCAGGTCGATTTCGTCCTTCTCGAAATCGACCGGCTTGATGGAGTTCACCAGATGAACCTCGATATCAGGGTGCTTTTCCGAGAAATCCAGAAGCCGCGGCATCAGCCATTTCACCGAGAAGGTGGGCAGCACGGAAATCGTCAGGATCCCGCTGCCCTTGTTGCCCCAGATCCGGTTGCTTGCGCGTTCAATCTGGTCCAGCGCGTCGCGCAGGGGCGGGAACAGCAGGGTGCCTTCCTCGGTCAGGTCGACTGCCCGGGTCATCCGCTTGAACAGGCGTACGCCAAGATCCTCTTCCAGCGCACGGACCTGGCGCGAGACCGCCGCTTGCGTCACGTTCAGCTCGTCCGCCGCCGCAGAAAAGCTGAGATGCCGGGCGGCTGCCTCGAATGTCCGAAGCGCATTGAGCGAGGGAAAGCGACGCGCCATTTTTCATACCTTGTGTAGGAAAAGTAATGTATAATAGCATAAAAATCATTTTGAACAAGCGGCACTTATGACCGA
Organism: Sulfitobacter sp. G21635-S1; assembly: GCF_027213915.1. Taxonomy (NCBI): domain Bacteria; kingdom Pseudomonadati; phylum Pseudomonadota; class Alphaproteobacteria; order Rhodobacterales; family Roseobacteraceae; genus Sulfitobacter; species Sulfitobacter sp. G21635-S1. The sequence goes on along the minus strand of NZ_JAPWGV010000016.1, from coordinate 32,352 downwards.
ATGTTATTTGCAATACTATGGCCCGGCGCCTCTGTGCCATGGGTTTGTCATGTTAGCTGCCACCTTCGGGTCATTTCCCGTTAGACTGGGAGGCGACGATAAAGAGCTGAGATCAAACGATGAAAATAGAGCCAAATAACAGATTTCCCTATCGCGCAATCACCGACCGCCCGGATTTCACCTGGCCTGGCGGCAAGAGGCTGGCGGTCTATACCGCCCTCTGCGTCGAGCATTTTTCTTATGGGACCGGTGGTGGCCTGCCGTATTCTCCGGGTTTGGCCCATCCGAATTCCTACAATTGGGGCTGGCGTGAATACGGTAACCGGGTGGGCGGCTGGCGGCTTCTGGAGCTTTACGAGGATTACAAGCTGCCGCTTAGCGTGCTGCTGAACACCGCCTGTTACGAGCATTGCCCCGATCTGATCCGCGCCTTTGCCGCGCGAGGCGACGAGATTGTCGCGCATGGGCATACCAATTCCGAACATCCCAACCATCTCTCGCCCGAAGACGAGCGAGAGATGATCCGCGCGGTCACCGAGGCGATCCGCACCCATGAGGGTGTGCAGCCCAAGGGCTGGATGAGCCCCGGGGCGCATCCCAGCGCGGTGACCGAGGATTTGCTGACCGAGTTTGGCTATCAATACACGCTGGACTGGCCGATCGACGACCAGCCGACCTGGATGACGACCGGTAACGGTCCTTTGCTCAGCGTGCCCTATCCGCACGAGGTCAACGATGTGCCGATGATCGTGCTGCATGACGGCACGGCCTCTGCCTTTGCCGATATGTGCATCGACAATGTTGCCGAGATGTTGGAGCAATCAAGGCGGCAGCCATTGGCCTGCGGGCTGACCATTCACTCCTTTATCGTCGGGCAGCCGTTTCGCATTCGTCAATTCCGCCGGGTTCTGGAGTTTCTGAACCAACATGCCGACGACATTTGGTTCGCCACGGCAGGTGAGATCCACGATCATTACGCAAGCCTGTATCCCGCGCCTGGATAAGAGTTGGAACGCTTGACCGTGGCAGGAGCGAAGGCGATGTGTTCAGACAGTTTCAGAGACGCGCGCGCCTACCTGGATCGGAGGGTTGAGCATGTGCGATTGACGGTGGCTTCCGGAGAGAAAGACGCCGCCGCGATGGCGGTGGCGGCGCAGGTCCAGCAGCTCGATCCGACTGCGCGGCCAGCGTCGCCGGAGCCTCGGGCGTCGCGACCCCGGTTTGCCCGGACGGACATTCGGGGGCTGCTTGCAGACCCCGGGGCGGCTGAAATTTCCCTGGAGCAGGCACAGCAGGAGTTCGGTTGCTTTCTCACGATCTTTCCTCCGTCAGGGGGGCACCGCGGTCTGAAAATCGCGATCAAGGACATTTTTCGGTTTGACGATCACATGCCGACGGCTGGGCTTGCGCGCGCGCCGGGCGACCTGGCCCTGCCTCCGTCGCCCTTGATCGCAAGGCTGCGGGTAGCGGGCGGCCAAGTTGCGGCGACCACCAAGCTTTCACCATGGTGTTACCTGCCGCTTGAGGTCAATGAGATGGTGGCTCCGCCGCGCAACCCGCTTGGCACGGGGCTGTTGGTCGGTGGGTCGTCAAGTGGTTCGGCGGTGGCGGTGGCGTCGGGCGCTGTGCAGGTTGCGCTTGGCAGCGATACCGGTGGGTCGATCCGCATTCCGGCTGCTTTATGCGGAGTCTATGGTTTCAAGCCCAGCAAGGGCAGTATTCCAGAGCAAGGCGCCATGCCACTTGGTACGACCCAGGACACCATCGGGGTATTGGCGGCGTCTCCTTTCGTCTTGCGATCCGTCTTCGACGTACTTACGACGCTGCCAGAGGAAGACCTGCCGTTGGCGCCAACGGCGGTTGTTGGCATTCCGCAAGGTCTGTTCCATCAGGCCGACTCGCCGCTGCAACGCGGCCTTGAGCGCATGACCAACGCGTTGCAAGTGCTTGGTATCGCGAGCCGGACCGTGCCAGCGCTTGATTTGCCGCGCATGAACGCTGCGGCAGGTCTGATTACTGGTCATGAGGCTGCGGCATTTCACGGCCCGCGCATGGTCCTGCGTCCCGATCAATACCCCCAGACGATCCGAAGCCGTCTGCTTGTCGGGCTTGCGGTGTCCGACGCGGCCTATCGTATGGCGCAGGCGAACAGGGCGGCATGTTTGCTTCAGGTCCTTCAGGATATTTTTGCCCAGTCCGACTGGATCTTGGCACCGGTGATCAACCGGAGCGGTCTAAAGCACGCCGAGATTGGCCAACCCGAAGCGATTGGTAAGCTGTCGGTCGAGCTGTTGTCGATGAATCGCTGGGTGAACCTTCTGGGCCTGCCGTCGATCTGCATTCCTGTAGCGGGAACTGGGGCCACTCCCTCGGCGGTGCAGATTGTTGGTGCGCCGCGCTCTGACCGGGCCTTGCTGGCGCTTGCCTGCGCGCTTCACAGTTTGCTGGATCCAGAGTTGAAAAAGCTCTGAGCGACGTCCGGGCGCGACCTGTCATGCAATTCCTTGAGGCCAACGGAGGCGCGCCGACGCGGTGCAGATATGCGGTTTTCCGGGACCGGAGATCGAATAAATAGTTTTCTGTAATCCGCTATTGCTCCTGTATGTGCGAATAACACATAACTTTAGATGCCAGTGTCTCTGCTTCTTAGTCGTTTGTCAAAATGCCCCACCAGAGTCACGTTTCCCGAAGACCCGACCCCAATGGCACCGGATGGAAACATGAACCACAGCTCAACACTAGATCTTCTTCTTGATGACAGCGCGAAAGCGGCTGCAATTCTCATGCTGGACAAGGTGAACAGCAGGGCACGGCGTTCTGCCAACTTTGGCGAGGCGATCGAGGTGCGAAATCCCAGCGACGGGGCTTTGATAGGCCGTGTCGCCAACGAGGGGACCAAAGGTGTCTCGTTCGCCGTTGAGCGGGCAAGCCAGGCGCTGGCACCCTGGGCCTCTCTGCTGCCCAGAGAGCGCGGCGCGATCATGATGCGTTGGCACCGGCTCATCCTGGAGAACGCGGAAGGGCTGGCGGCACTGATGACGCTGGAACAGGGCAAACCGGTCCAGGATGCAAAGGGTGAAATCGCCTATGCCGCCAGATTTATCGAATGGTTTGCAGAAGAAGGCAGCCGCCTCTATGGGGACACCATTCCCAGCCATCTTCCTGGAACGTCCATGCAAGTGACCCAGCGTCCGGTGGGCGTTGTCGGCGCAATTACCCCTTGGAACTTTCCCTCGGCGATGCTGACGCGCAAAGCCGCAGCAGCCCTGGCGGCCGGTTGTCCGGTCGTTTCGATCCCTTCCAAGGTGACGCCGTTCTCCGCGCTTGCGCTTGAGATGCTGGCGCTGGAGGCAGGGACACCAGATGGGGTGTTTCAGGTCGTGACTGGCCATGCACGGGAACTGGTCGCAGAGCTTTGTTCGCACACGACCGTGCGCGCCGTGTCCTATACCGGGTCGACCGAAGTCGGCCGCGATATCATGAAGCAATGCGCTGCGACGGTAAAACGTGTGTCGCTCGAACTGGGCGGGCACGCCCCCTTCATCGTGTTCGCCGACGCAGATTTCGAGGCCGCGGTGCAGGGCGCCATTGCGGCGAAATTCCAGACTGGCGGGCAGGATTGTCTGGCGGCCAACCGCATCTATGTGGCCCGCTGCATTTATGACAGGTTTGTCGCGCGCTTTACCGAAGAGGCGCAAAAGCTGGTGGTGGGGGACGGGTTTGACGAAAGGGTCGACATCGGGCCGCTGGCCTCCGCGCCGACGCTGAAAAAGTCGATGGAACATGTTGAGGACGCGGTTACGAAGGGTGCGCGCCTGATGTGTGGCGGCGACCAACCCGAGAGGGGCGGCCTCTATTTCAACCCGACCGTTCTGGCCGATGTCACCCCTGACATGAAGATAACCTGGGAAGAGACGTTTGGCCCGGTCGCGGCCTTGATCCCCTTTGATGACGAAGAGGCGGTCATCGCAGCCGCAAACGACACCGAATATGGCCTTGTCGCATACGCCTACACGAGCAACGCGACGCGGGCGCAAACGCTGCCCGCCAGGCTGGAATACGGCATGGTTGCCGTCAACACGGCCAAGCTGACCGGCGCTCCGGTTCCTTTTGGCGGGGTCAAACAGTCGGGCAACGGCCGCGAAGGCTCCCGTCTCGGGATCCTCGAATACACCGAACCGCAATATGTTTGCACGCAGGCCTGAAACATTCATCTACGGGAACGAAAACCATGACAAAAAAAGTAGCTCAAGCAATGATCGAAGGCCTGCGGGATCGCGGCGTCAAACATGTTTTCGGGGTCCCCAGCGGCGGTTGGGTCGACTTCATGGAGGCCATTCGCAACACCGACGGCATCGACTTTGTCCTGACGGCGCATGAAGGCGGTGCCGGTTTCATGGCGGATGTGGCCGGTCGGCTGACCGGCGTTCCGGGGGTGTGTTTCGCGACCTTTGGGCCCGGCGCCACGAACCTTGCCACCGGGGTGGGTTCTGCCCAGCTCGACCGTTCGCCGCTGATCGCACTGACCGATGAGATGTCGTCGGCCAATCGCGACCGCGTGGTGCAGATGAATATCGACCATCAGGCGCTGATGGCTCCGATCACCAAGATGACTACCCGCCTGACCACGGACAACGTGACCGAGACGCTGGACAAGGCCTTTGAGGTCGCGACCTCGGGGCGTCCTGGTGCGGTGCATATCGGGATGCCGGTGGACCTGACCGCCCAGCCCGCAACGCTGACCGAAAGCGCATGCCGAGACGTGGAAAAGCCGTCGGTTGCATCTGAGGAAACTCTCGCGGTGGCCCGGACCGCATTCGCCAATGCACGCAAGCCGGCTCTCGTGCTGGGGCTCGGTGCCGTGCGCGCAGGGCTTCGGGACGATCTGTTGCGTTTCGCCGAGACGCACAAGATTCCCGTGGTCCTGACGCCGATGGCCAAGGGCATGATCCCTGAAACGCACCCCTCTTATGCCGGTGTCGTGTTCCATGCCCTGAGCGACAAGGTCGGCAAGATTCATGCCCAGGCGGATCTGATGGTGGCTGTGGGTTACGATCCGGTGGAGTTCAATTACGAGAACTGGCTGCATCCGATGACGCTGATCAATATCGACGACGCACCTTTGGATATCGACCGCTCGGTCTATGGCGATACCCTGCATGTCGGGGGCGACATCCTCACCAACTTCCGTGCCTTTGCGCAGGTGGAGACGACCGACAACGACTGGGACATGGCGGATGTGCGCCAGCGCGTGGATGCAATCTTTGCGCAGATGCGCCCAAGCAACGAAGAGTTCGGTCCCTGCGCCGTGCTGGACACGCTGCGCGCGGTGCTGCCGGATGATGGCATCATGACCTGTGACGTGGGCGCCCACACCCATCTGATCGGCCAGAAATGGGAAACGCGTGCGCCGATGACGCAGATCATGACCAACGGTTGGTCAGCGATGGGCTTCGGACTTCCTGCGGCGATCGCAGCCAAGCTCTGCCGTCCCGAGACCCCGGTCTGCGCCGTGCTGGGTGATGGCGGTTTTCTGATGACTGTCGGCGAGCTGTCGACGGCGGTTCGCGAAAACCTCAACATTGTCATTGTCATCCTGACCGACAATGATCTTGCGCTAATCCGGATCAAGCAGCAGCGAAAGGGAAATCCGATCTTCGGGACCCCGGTGCGAGAGCGCGATGGCAATATTGGCGGGGACAACCTCTTTGGTGTCCCGGTTGTACAGGCCCGAGATCCAGCGGAGCTGCGGGCGATGCTGGAAGAGGGCTTCGGCGCGGAGGGACCGGTCATCATCGAAGCACTTGTCAGCAGCGCCGAGTATGACGAGCTGGTTTTGTTCAAGGATAAGTAGACGCCCCTCGCGGGAAGGCGCACAAGAGCTGGGTCCGACGGGATTGCCAACTTGTTTTCGCCATTCTTGAGAGGAGCGAGACCTCTGCCTGTCAGGCGGTCATTTCGGCAGCATAGCCTCTCCAGAGGTCGAAAGAATCGGCCCTGGCGTGGCGGTATGAGATGGCGGAGAGTTGATAGCGTCGTGGGCGAAAAACGATGTTGATCTGATCATGTGCTGCCAGAAATCTCTGTGCCTGTCGGGGCGATTTGAACCGCCCCATCAACTTCTCGCGTTTTCGTGTTGGCCTGTGCGATCCTTCGATCCGGTTGTTCAAGCCCTTGTGCGCGCGATGATCTGCGCCCGGTGCCAGGTCCCGGATCGGCTTGAAATAGTTGCGCAACTTGTCCGTGATGGCGACACGGGATTCATCGAACCGGTCGATCAGCCTTGCCAGAAAACGTCTTGCAGCCTTGGCGTTGCGCTGTGGCTGAACGAGAATATCAAGCACGTCGCCTTTCGCGTCAACCGCCCGCCAGAGCCAGTAATTCACGCCTCCGATCGGCACGACAATTTCATCAAGGTGCCATTTGTCGGCCGCTGCCGGGCGGTGTCGTCTGACACAATCCGCAAAGTGGCCTCCAAACCGGTTCACCCAGAGCCGGATCGTTTCGCGGCTGACAATGACGCCACGCTCTGCCAGCAGGTCTTCGACATCCGACGTACTCAGCGCAAATCGATGATACGCCCAAACCGCGTATGCGATAATCTCGCACGGAAAACGGAAACCTTTCAGGCGTGGCATATCTGATGGTATTTTCATCCCCGCCGCCTAATTGAAAAAGAGACCTCGAACAACTTGGCAAAGCCCCAGACACAGGTAGCTGATCGAGGGCTAACGTGACGACATCGCATGGTCTTGCAATCTGAACGGGGAGCAGTGCCCACGCATTAATCACACGCCGACCGAAGGTGCACCGCCTTGGATTATCGGATCCCCGACCGCATGAAGCTCTCGATGATATGTCGATGCAAGACTAAGTAAAGAAGAAGAATCGGCAGGGAGGCCAGCGTCGCCGCCGCCATCATCGCGCCCCACTGGTTGCCCTCTTGCGTCATGAACATCTGCAGCCCGATCTGGACCACTGTGTCCTCGATCCGGCGCGTTAGCAACAGCGGCCAGAAATATTCGTTCCAAGCCGAGATGAAGGCCAGAACGAAAAGCGATGCCAGCGGGGCGCGTAGGTTCGGCACGACCACCTCGCACAGGATGCGGAAATGCCCTGCGCCGTCCATCCGCGCCGCGTCGATCAAGTCTTTCGGGAAGCTGCGCATCGCATTGGTCAGGACCAGCACCGCGAAGGCGGCAGCGGCGTTCGGGATCACCAGCCCACTGATTGTGTTCAAAAGTCCCAGTTGCGTCGCCAGTACGTAGTTCGGGATCATTGTCAGCTGGAAGGGCACGAGCCAACTTAGCGCGATCAGACCGTGGGCGACGCTCGCGCCCCGAAACCGCCAGCGGGTCAGCGCATAGGCCGCGCAGAGGCCGGTTAGCACCTGTGCCAGCGCGGTTGCGGCAGCCATGGTGAAGGTGTTCCACAGGATGTGGATCATCGGGATCGCATCCAGCACGTAAGCATAGTTCGCAAGGCTTGGCGACGCGGGCCAGAGCCGGTTCGAGAATATTTCATTCTCGGGCTTCAGAGAGGTGACGACCATCCAGTAGACCGGGAAGACCGCCAGCAGTGAGAGGACGATCATCGGGAGGTGGACGGAAAGGCGACGGTCAGCCTTCATGGACGGCAACCTTTTTCATGAGCCATAGGCATAGGACGGCGATCAGGCCGAAACCGGCGAAAGTTAGCATCCCGGCGGTGGCGCTCCACCCGGCGGAGTAGGACTGAAAGCCATAGTCCCACATCAGGTAGAAAACGTTGGTGGTTGATTGCAGCGGCCCGCCGCCGGTAAGGGCATTGATGTAGACAAAGCTCCACTGCGCGCCGAAGAGGATGGTCATCATCGTCAGCAACAGGATCGTCGGCGACAGAAGCGGCAGGCGGACGTCGCGGATCACCTGCCAGCGGGTCGCGCCGTCCATCCGCGCAGCCTCAATATAGCCCGGGTCGATGGTGCCGTTGGCCGCTGACAACAACAGCGTGGCGAAGCCGATCAGCTTCCACCCGGTGATCCAGACCAGCGTCCAGAGCGCGATGGAGGGGTCCTTGAGGAACCCGACAGGCGTGAGACCTAGCACCTCGATCCCGGCGTTCACCAGCCCGTGGTCCTCGTTCAGGAGCCAGCGCCAAAGGACAGCGGCGACGATCGGTGCGATGATAATCGGGATGAAGATCAGGCTGCGGTAGAGGCTGCGGAACGGGCCGGAAAGGTCCTGTGTCAGGATCGCGACGGCCGTCGGCAGAACGACTGACAACGGCAAGAGGCCAAGGATGTAGAGCGCCGTATTCCGGACCGCCTGCCGCATCTCGGGCAGGGTGAGGAGATTGGCGTAATTTTCCCAGCCGACGAAACGCGGGGTCGCTGTCGGCAGCATGTTCCACTGATAGAATGACAGATAGGCTGCCACAATCAGGGGCCAGTAAGTCCAAACGACAAACGTCGCAATCGTCGGAGTGAGATACACCCAGGGTTGCCAGACAAGGCGGCGGGACGGGGCACGGTCGGGGATCGCTAATGCGGCGTCGAGGGTCTGAACCATCATCATCTCCGGACAGGAGGGCGCGGACCTAGCATGGTCCGCGCCAGTGTCGTTAAAGGGATCAGCCGTCGGCGGGCATCAAGGCCTGGCCACGTTCCTGTGCGGCGTTCAGCACCTCTATAGGATCACTTTTGCCCAGAACGGCCTCGGCGGCGGCGTCCTTCATCATGCTTTCCACTTGGCGGTAGTTTGGTCCAGGGAAGGCGACGTTGGGGGTGAGGCGCGTCAACTGCTCGAGGTTTGGCTTGATCATCGGGTTCGCTTCGACCCAGTCCTTCAGGTAATTGGGGTCATCCACGATATCGAGCCGCAGCGGCAGGTAGCCGATCTTCGACGTGATCTGCGTGTAGGCGTGCTTCGAGGTGAGGAACTTCATCAGCTCCCACGCTGCGCGCTGCTTGACCGGGTCCTGCGACAGGACGAAGAGCGCGGAGCCGGAGTTCGTCGGCGCGGTCGGCTTGTCGCCGAAGGAGGGCATTGCGGCGACGCGCAGTTCGAAGTTGCCCTCGGCGGCCTTTTGCATCCTCGACTGGATCGCAGAGGTGAATAGGAACATCGCCAGATCGCCCGAGGCGAAGGTGTCCATATGGGCGGCCACGTCGATGTCGGCATAGGCCCCGCTGTCGCGCAGATCGCGCAGCATGGTCACGGCCTCTGCGGCGGCGGGCTCGGCATAGGTCAGCTTGTTGCCTTCTCGCACCTTGCCGCCGTTCGACATCACCAGGGATTGATAGACGAAGGTGCCGTCGATCGGGCCGAAGGCGCCGGGAAAGAAGCCGTGCTTGCCGGTTGTCTCTCGTATCGCGATGCCGGCCGCTTTCACCTCGGCCCAGGTCCGGGGCGGTTGGTCGGGGTCAAGGCCTGCGGCGCGGAAAAGGTCGGCGTTGATGAACATCACCGGGGTTGAGAAGGTGTAGGCCAACCCATAGGTCTTGCCGTCCACCCGGCCGAGGGCGAGGCCGTTGGGCACCATGCCTTCGGAATGCGCGACAAGCTCGTCTCCGGCGAGATCCTCCAGCGACTGCGCGTGGAGGTCCTTCGCCGCGTAGATCAGGTCGCGGAAGACCAGCTGCGCGACGTCGGGCTGCTGGCCCGCGACGATGTCGGCCTGCACGCGACTCAGGATCTCGTTCGACGGCGCGGCGACCGGTTCGACCTTGATCAGCGGGTTCTCGGCCGTGAAGTCGGCGATCAGCCCCTCGGTCGTCTCCTTGCCCAGCCCGGCGGAGGCGAGGTTGTAGGAGTAGAAGGTGATCGTCACCGGATCGGTGATCTTGGCGGCCATCTCGGCCCTCAGCGCGGGGGCGACCAGTAGGGTCGTCGCGGCAAGCGCCGCGCTCAGGGTGGTTGTCAGGAAATCTCGGCGGAGCATGGGTGTCCTCATCAAGTTTGGGGAATGGGGTAGCCTCAGAGGGCCTCGGTCGTTTCGGGGGCGCGGAAGGCGGCCATGGCGTCGGCATCCTTCGCCAGGGCGCGCTCGCGCAGCATAGCGAGGGGGTAGACGTTCAGCTCGGCCCGGTCAGAGGGCAGCGGCACCAGCGCTATGGTCAGACCCGACGGGCGCAGCGTGCCGATCCCGAAGGACCCGCCGCGCACCATGCGCAATTCGTCCGTGGCAAGGATGTCGGTGGCCGCGTGCTGGCCTTGCCCGACGATCACCGGAATACCGTACCAGGAGGAGAAACGGTCATGGTGGATATGCCCGCAGAGCATCCCGACCACGTCCTGCCCGACCAGCATGTCCGCCAGCCGCTGGCTGTCCTCGAACCGGATCTCGCGCCAGGGCGCGTCGCCCGAGGCCTCTCCGAGGGCCGGGGCGTGGTGCACCACGATCAGTTTGCGCAGGTCGGGTTGGGCGGTGAGACGGTCGGCCAGCCAGTCGAACTGTTCAGGCTCCAGCGCGCCGCCGATGGCTCCGGGCGTGGTGCTGTCGAGGGTGATGATGTGCAGGCCGGCGATGACCGTGTCATGGTCGTAGGGGGCGGAAAGGTCCGTCGTCCGGCCCAGCATTCCTTCGTAGAAGCCTTCGCGGGTGTCGTGGTTGCCAAGCGCGTAGATCACCGGGACGCCGTGGGGGTCGAGCATGGCCTTCAGGCGACGATAGCTGTCGGCGTCGCCCGCGTTGGACAGATCGCCGCTGGCCACGATGAAGTCGGGACGGGGCGTGATGCGCTCCATCTGCGTCAGGATCGCCGCCATCGTCGCCTCGGTGTCAGAGTGCAGATGCGGATCGTCGGCGCTGCCGAAATGCAGGTCGGTCAGATGGAGGAAAGTGATGTCTCGGGCCATGGTGCCTCGGTCCTTTCGGGGATGGAGTGGCGGAGTGCTGCGCGCTGGCCGGTTTCTTCGACAAAGCAGTGCGCCACATGCGCGGGGAAGCTGATCGCGAAGTCTTGCAGGGGATGCGGGGCGCCCGCAGGGGTCGACAGCGTGAGGTCGAGGCCTGCGCCGCGCGCGTGCAGGTGTACCTCGGTCCCGACGTCTTCGTTGACGTCGGGGGTGAACAGCGGGCCAGCCGACGCGGATGCCATCGCCACCACGTCTGCCGGGCGCACACCCAGCTCCACCTCGGTGCCGGGGGCAAGCGCCCAGATGGCCTCGGGGCAGGGATGCCAGCCGCCCGGGGCCATCGCGCGCCCGCCCTCGTCGATGAGGGCGGGGATGATGTTCATCGCGGGCGCCCCAATGAAGCCGGCAACAAAACGGGTGGCCGGGCGGCGATAGATATCCTGCGGGGTGCCGACCTGTTCGATCCTGCCGGCGTTCATCACCACCATGCGGTCGGCCATCGTCATCGCCTCAAGCTGATCATGTGTGACGAAGATCGACGTGGTGCCGAGATCACGGTGCAGCCGCTTGATCTCGAGCCGCAGCTGCGCGCGCAGCTTTGCGTCGAGGTTCGAGAGCGGCTCGTCAAAGAGGAAGATGCGGGGTGACCGGATCATTGCCCGCCCCATGGCGACGCGTTGGCGCTGGCCGCCCGAAAGCTCATGCGGCCTGCGCTCGAGAAGGGCGCCGAGTTCAAGCATCGCCGCGATCCGGGCAACACGTTCGGCCCTCTCGCGACGCGGGACACCGGCGACCTTCAAGCCATAGGCCATGTTCCCGGCAACGGTCATATGAGGATAAAGGGCGTAGTTCTGGAATACCATGGCGCAGCCGCGTTGCCCGGACTCCGTCCGTGTCACATCCAGCCCGTGGATCGTGATCCGGCCCTGCGTGACGTCCTCAAGCCCCGCGATCAGGCGCAGGAGGGTCGATTTTCCGCAGCCCGAGGGACCAAGGATCACGAGGAATTCCTCTGCCCGGATCGACAGGTCGAGTCCCTTGACCACCTCGGTCTCGCCAAAGGTTTTCCGGATTCCCGACAGCTCAATTCCCGTCATGACTGTGCCCCTTGTTTCCGCCGCGGACCTTGGGGTGAGTCGGTCACGGGGTCATGACATCTCTCGAACGCCGTTCGACGGCACGCGCAGGATGACAGGGCGCTCGTTTGCCCAAGTCGATTGCAAAGACACCGGAAGTCTGCCATTTTCGGCTTGGGGACCCAGTTCGAAGATCCGGCGCGCGAGATCAGCCGTCGACGGAGAACGGATTGTTCAGGCGACCCGAATCGGAGACAGTCAGATGACGACACTAGCCGCCGATGCCATCCTTCAAGCCGCAACAGAGTTGCTGACCGAGGCGAAGGCGCTGGATGACGTCACGGTCCGTAAGATCGCGCTGCGTGTGGGGACCAGTCACACAGCGATCAACTATCATTTCGGCAATCGTGACCGGCTGCTCCGTCGCGTGATGGAAAGAACCTACCTCCGTTTCAATGCCGACCGCCTGACCCGCCTGCAAACCGCGCGTTTTCGCGCACATCCCAACCATCCTAGCGTGGCCGATGTCCTGGATGCGTTTCTGGAGCCGTCGGTCAGATGGGCATCCGATCCGTCGACGGGGTACCGCATTTTCAGGCACTTCGACTTGGTGTACAAAATGTCCTCCGATACTGCGGTGAGTGATCCCAACCTCTTCGAGGTCAATGTCCATCGCCAGTTCATTGAGGCGCTGTGCAGGGCCGCACCGTGGCTTACCGAAGAAGAAACCGGCTGGCGTCTCTTCGCGATCGTTGGAATGCGGCATCTGGCGATCAATGATCCTGTTCGAGGTCAAATGCTTGCTGGCGATCTGTTCGACCTGCGTGACCCGGAGGCCTTGCTGGCGCATCTGGTCAAAGCAGGTGAGGCTCTGTTCGAACAGCCGCGCGCCGGATCGGTGCGCCGACTTTCTGTCAAGGCACCGCGCGCGGTTTGACCAGCGGTCCGGAAACGTCACACATACGCTGCGCGGTTCGTGTAGTGTGATACAATGGAACAGTACGCAGACCGTCCCGCCTGGCATTTGTCCGTCGATCCGCATGAGGTCGCTGACTCGACATTTTCAACCCTCGACCCCGTTAAGTTGGAGGAGGGAGAGGCCCGATTGGCCATCGAAAGCTTCGCCCTGTCCGCCAACAACATTACCTATGTCCGGACGGCCTGTGACTTCGGCTATGACCAACTGTTCGACGGTCCGGCAGGTCGAATGATCCCGCCGGTCTGGGGCTATGCGACCGTTGTCGAGAGCCGTTCGGCGCTTGAGGTTGGTTCAAGGTGGTACGGCCTCTGGCCTGCGGGGTCCTATCTGACGGTGCAGCCAAAGATGACGCGTTCGGGGTTTCGGGATGTCATGGCACGGCGGTCCGTGCTCAACCCGCTTTACAACGGCTATCTGCCCGGAGGACCGGACAATCCGCGCAAACAGATCACGGAGGCGTCGCTGCGTCCTTTGCATTTTCTGGCCTATGTGCTCAGTCGTGATCTGGAACATGAGCTGAACGGCGCGGCGCGGATCGTTGTCACCAGTGCGTCGAGCAAGACGGCAACCGCCCTGGCGTGGGAGTTGCGCAATCTGAACCCGATCGGCCTGACGTCGCCTTCACGCGTTAAATTTGTCCGCAGTGCAGGAGTCTGGACGCAGATTCTGCCATATGCCATGACGTCGGACATCGGGGCAGGGCCCGTCATCGTTCTGGATGTGGCCGGCAGCGAAGACATCGCCGCTGCCATTCGGGAGCGTCCAGATGCCGGCGAGACGCGTGTGATCGGCATAGGGTTCACGCATCCGGATGCCGCAGTCTCAACGGGGCGCGACGTATTTTTCGCACCTGACCGGGTTGTCGATCTGATCTCGCGGGTCGGCGCAGCGGCATTCGAAAGAGATTTAGAGAAAAGAGCCCGGGCATTTCTGGAACGATCTTCGGGTATCTATGATGTCCATAAGGTGACACCGGACAGGCTGGTGCGCTTCTGGGCTAACTTGGCAAAAGGCGAGGTGGACAGTTCACATCTCTATGGGTGCGTCGCCAAAGATGGCTAATCTGCGCGAAGCCAGGATTGTCTGTCCGGGAATAGCCAGAGTGCCGGGAAACGCCACCGCACAAATGTCCTAGAGCGTGATGAGATTAGGTTGAACGGTATCCGGCGTTGGTGAGGTAGTTTGAACATTCCTGCGGCGTGAAGCGGTCGAGGAGTGATCCGATCCTGCGCCATGTTGCCTCCATTTAGCGTTCGGCGGCGTCCCGGAGTATATGTTTGAGTTTGGAGAAGACCAGTTCAATTGGATTCAGGTCCGGGCTGTAGGGCGGCAAGAACAGTAGATGAGCTTTCGCATTACGGATTGCCTGACGCACGGCTTGCCCCTTATGGCCGCCGAGATTGTCCATCACCACCACATCGCCCGGGCGAAGGGTTGGGACGAGGATCTGCTCGACATAGGCGCGGAAGGCTGCGCCGTTGACGGGACCGTCCAGCACAAAAGGCGCGTCGATCCGGTCGTGACGCAGCGCTGGGATGAAGGTCATGGTGCGCCAGTGCCCGTGTGGTGCGCGGCCAATCAGGCGTTCGCCCTTGGGCGCCCAGCCACGCAGCGGGGCCATGTTGGTCTTGGCCCAGGAGTGGGCAAAACTTGGGGGTGTCTGTGTATGTTGGTGGTTCATTGAGGAGGGAACTACCATGGACGTGCGGATTATTGTCGAGACGACTTTCGAGAACGGAACCACAAAGAGGCATCGTCTCGGCCGTCTATCCCGCCCGTTTCGGCGCACGCAGCCTGAGGGGCTCGGGTTGTTGCTCGAAGATGCGAAGACCATCCTGGGGCAATTTCAGAATGCGATCCTGCGCGACCAGATCGAGAAAATTTCCGAAGCCAGCAGGATCTGTCCCGACTGCGACGGGGTCCGGGCTATACATGACGATCGGTCGCGGGGGTGGCGTCACCTTAACGGTCCTGAGGTTGCTGGTTAATTGATCTGGGCGTAGGCGGTGTCGATGCAGACACAAAAGATCAGCTACAAACGCCACCGGTTTCCGCCTCAGATCATCGTTCATATTGTCTGGCACTACGTCCGCTTCAACTTGAGCCTGCGCGAGGTCGAAGAGCTGACGCTGGAACGTGGCGTGGACGTTTCGTATGAAACGATCCGACGCTGGACCGTCAAGTTCGGTTCCGTGATCGCCCATGTTCTACAGAGACGGCAGCCGCGCCCCGGCGATGTCTGGCACCTGGACGAAGTCGTCGTGAAGATCGCGGGCCGTTCATACTGGCTCTGGCGTGCGGTCGACCAACACGGCTTTGTTCTTGAGGAAATTCTCAAATCGAGGCGAGACAAGCGCGCGGCAAAGCGGCTTCTGGTCAAGCTGATGAAGCGTTGGGGCTTCGTGCCAAAAAGGATCATCACGGACAAACTACGCTCATATGGGGCCGCAAAGAGCGAGGTCGCGCCTGGCCTTGATCATTGGTCACACAAGGGACTCAATAACCGCGCAGAAAACAGCCACTTGCCCTTCCGAAAACGAGAGAGGGTGATGCAAGGCTTCCGGTCGCCGGGTGGATTACAACGCTTCGTATCTTTGCAGTCTGCAACCCGCAATCGTTTCTCTGTCCCAGCCCGCCGCCGCTCTGCGCTCACTATCCGCTACCATCGGCTCGAAGCATTCGAGGCGTGGAAATCCGCGGCACGGGCCGCTTAATCAACGAACAGCTTGCCAACTTGCAAATTCGGCGAGTTAACGTGACAACACCCTTTCGGCACTAGTTGTTCCGAAACAGCGTAGCGATGGCATCCGGCTGTTCGACCGGTAGCCGATGTCCGGCACCTTCTATGACGCGATGACGGCCGCTGCTGACGGAGACGGCAATCTCTTGCCCCAATTCGGGGGGCGTCGCATGGTCAAGCGCGCCGGACAGCACCTCGACAGGGGCCGTGATCCTGGCAAGCAGCGACCGGATATCCTGGCGTCTGAGCACCGCAGCATCGAGCGCCGAGGCGAGAGATGCCGGGTCATGGGAGGCCATGATCTCACGTTCGCTGGCGGCTTCGGCAGGATGCGCCTCTGCCCATCCCGGCGCTGTCGATATGCGCTGGACCTCGCGCAGCTCCCCGTCGCGCGCATCATCGTCCAGCAAGGCCGCGCGACGGTCGTGCCATGCTCCGATCCGATCAGGATACTCGGCACGCGCGCTGCTGTTTACCAGAACGAGGCGTTCCACCGCATCGGGATGCCGGATGGCGAGCCGAAGTGCGATCATGCCGCCCTGACTGTGGCCGACCACCGTCGCTGGCATCGCTCCGTTCTCTGCAATCCACAGCGCCAGATCGTCGGCAATCCCGTCCAGGTCGAGATCTTCGCGCCAGCCACTGACGCCGTGGCCCGGCATGTCGAAGGTCACAAGGCGGTGGTCCGGCCCCATCAGGTTGGTCAGCGGTTCCCAGAACTGGCGGTTCAGGAACAGGCCATGCAGGAAGAGAACAGGGTGGCCGCTGCCTTGGTCGTCCCAACCGTACAGCACGCCATTGATCCGCGCCTGCCGCGAGGGCGCGGCGCTGTGCCGTGCTGCAGCGATCAGCAGCGAGTCCTCGAATATCTGATAGCGCAAGATCGACCCGTCGCGGATCGTGAAGCGGAGGGCGTAGTCACTGTCCACGATCGCGCTGGTGGGTTGGACCTGGTGCCTGAACCGCCCGAACCCGATGACGTCATCGCCTTCGCCGATCAGCCGATCGACTGAAAACGCCAGCGGGCGAAAACCATCGGGAAAACGTTCGAGCCACCGACGTACGGCGTCACGCCCCCTGAGGAGCCCGACCGTGACGACCTCAGGGTCACCATCGACATGCCAGACAGCATCGGGGTGCACGCAATTCAGTGCCGCTTCGATATCGCCAGCGCCGAAGGCGGCGAAGTATCTTTCGACCAGCGCGACATTGTTCTCCGCAAGGGGGCGTGCAGTGTGCCCCGTTTCAGTCTTGGCTGGATGGTTTCGGCTATGTTCAACGTGTTTCTCGGTCATGGGTAATCTCCTTCATCGACCAATATGACCTTGGGAGAGCCCTTCAGGAATGGAAGTTGAAGGAGAACAGATTTCCATTTATGGAGATCCCATGGATTGGAATGACGTTCGTTACTTCGCGGCCACCTATCGGGCCGGCAGCCTGACCGGTGCCTCCAGTACGCTGAAAGTCAGCGTTCAAACGGTCGGACGTCGCATTGAAGCACTAGAGACCGCCACCGGCTCTAAGCTCTTCGTGCGACATTCGGGCGGCTACGCCGCGACCCCTGACGCAGATGCGCTGATGGCCGAAGCCGTGAAGGTCGAGGAGGCCATAGCTGGCTTTCGCTCCCAAGCGAGCGGCCGAGCAGAGACGATCAGCGGGATCGTCCGCCTTGCTGCGCCGGAGACGATCACGACACACCTGCTGTTGCCGGCGATGGCGGGCCTCCTCGCGCAGTACCCGGAACTGGAACTGGAAATCATCACCGGTATCGCTCCGATCGGTATTGCCCGGGGCGAAGCCGACCTGGCCTTGCGTCTCGTCCCGCCCGATCACGGTGACCTTACGGTCCGCAGGGTCGGCACCATGAGGCACGGCCTCTTTGCTGGTAGCGGAGCAATCCCCGATCTAGCCGCATCGAAGCTCGTTGGATGGACCGACGAGCATGATCTTCCCGCCTCGCGCTGGCTTCATCGTCTCACCGGACGATCGGCGGACCTGCGGTTCAATCATCTGGAGGCTCATCGCTCCGCCATTGCTTCCGGCCTCGGTATCGGCATACTGCCCTGTTTTCTCGGTCTTGGCCTGTCGCGCCTGCCCTGCAACTTGGTGATGGAAGAGCCGCTATGGCTGGTAGGCCATGCCGCCGTCAACATCTCCAAGCGGGTACGTGTCGTTTACGATGAGATCGCAGTCATCATTGCTGCGAATGCTGACCTCCTGATGGGCGAGCGCGGGCTCCTTGAGGGCCCGTAGCGTCAGAAAATTCCCTTGCGTGCGCTTTCAAGCCGCGCTCACATCAGTCTTCAGACAGCCGTTGATAGAATTCGCTAAGGAGCAAACCATGAAGAAAACCTACCATGGAAGCTGTCACTGCAAGGCAGTTACCTTCGAGGCCGACTTTGATCTCGCCGGTGGCACGGGCAAATGCAACTGCACTTTCTGTTGGAAACAGAGAATGTGGAAGACCGCACCGATTGGGCCCGATGATTTTCGGCTTCTATCCGGCCATGCTTCCCTGGCTGACTACGGTGAGGCGGGAGACTGGGGTGAGCAACACCATCGGTTTTGCAAAACCTGCGGTATAGCTACCCACAACGAAGGCGATATGCCGATGCTGGGTGGCAAATTCGTCATGGTGCACGTAGCTGCGCTTGATGATCTAGATGTCCAAGACTTGCTAGCAGCACCGGTGCGTTGCGCCGACGGGCTCCACAATGCCTGGGAAAAAACGCCAGATGAAGTCCGTCACCTCTAGGCTCTTGCGGTCGTGTGACCCATTAAGCGTGCTGGTCTAGGAGCGAGCGGCAGAACCTTCTGTCAATGGAAACGTTAATGAGGTCAGTCCAGACGACGCACTCGGTGATCAGCGCAACCTAGTGCGTAGACGCTCGATTTTTCGTACCGTGGTGGCTCCCTGTCCATCGTCAGAGTTATCCGGAATGGCAAGGTGTTTTCGTAACGGAGGCTCTGGTTCGGTTTCTGTTCAATTTTGGGAGGCAGCGGCCTTATGCTGCAACTGAACCGCTTCGGCAAACCTGGAGCGGTTCCCCTCTAGATGTTCCGGATTTCTTGTTCACCTTCGCGCCATGATGGCTTGGATGCTCCAGAAACCCTCCATTGCTCAAATCCCTAAATCTAACCCGTAGGTGCTGACTTCAGACACTCCACAGAAATCATATAGACTGCTCTATTTTTCTTTGGCATGTTGCGTCTATGCAAATCCCCATGCCTGTTCTGATTGGAAATTACCGCCCTGACTTGTCGAAGGCGATAGCGTCCATGCCATGTTCACAATTGCTAGGCCTAACTGTCATCGGATTTGGTGAAGGAGTTTCAGCAATCGAATTGACGATCCGCCCCGAACTGACCTTCGATGGACGAACGGTTCAGGGCGGTATCGTCGGAACGCTTGCCGACTATGCGGCTGTCAGCGCGGCTACGGCAAACTGCGCCGATGGTTGGACGTCCTCAACGACTAATTTTCAGGTTCACAACGTTTCACCCGCGCGAGGGGAACGCTTGGTTGGCCTCGGTCGCATCGTTAAAAGCGGACGATCACAAGCCGTCGCTGCGGCCGATATTTATGCGATCGCAAGCGGCCATGCTGAATTAGTCGCCACGGCCCTTGCAAGCTGTAAACTGAGTGAGCCGTCCCCGAAACTCGGACACTGACATAAGCAACAATTTGCAGTCTGTTAATCTTCCATGAAAAGGTGATCGGAAATGTCGGAAGCGACGCAGCACGGGCTCTGTCGCAAACTTTCCTGCTCCATGGCGATGGTTGATCGTCAGCGTTGTCGGACGGTTGGGTGGGGGCTCGTGGCGTGATAAACTTCAAGGACGTACCTCGCCGAATTCATCGCTGCCCACAACTTTGTTCGCGGGCAAAAGACCTTCAGCGGCCTCGCGCCTTACGAATACATCTGTAGATCTGGACTTCGGAGCCGGACAGATCGATTGTCAATCCGATCCACCAGATGCCGAGTGTGAAACCTAAGGAGCCCTCATGTCCACAGCAAAAGATGCTTTGCAAAGCCTCTTCACAGCCCTCGAAAATCGCGATCATTCGGCGGCAATGGCCACTTTTACGGACGATGCGGTTCTTTTTGACCCACATTACCCGAACCCGACAATGGCAGGCCGCGCGGCCATTGGAAAGGGGCTCGACTGGGGTCTGAAATCTATCGAGAAGTTCGGCTTTACCATTGAGAAGACTTACTCGGGAGAAGATGGAACCTCCTGCGCGGTCGAGATTGACACCCGCCATTTCCTGAAAGGCGGCAAGGAATTGCATTTCCCGCAAGCGTTCTTTGTTGAAACCAGGGATGGCAAGATATCAGCCCTGCGGGCCTATGAACCCTACGGGCCGAACGGTTTCATGGGCTTCATGCTGCGGTTGTCGCACAGGTTTGCGAAGTAAACTGACCGGTCAACGGGTACGACGGACATACACCCAATTGGATTTCAAACGTGAACCGAACCCATGAATCGCAAAGCGACGGACCAAAGGTATGAGTTCTTTGGCCCACTTCGGTCAACTTTGTTGGATTGTGGGCATATCTCTCTGATCCGCTGTTCCAACGCGGCTTGGCCGGGCCGACGAGACTTGTAGCGATAGGTCCTGGGATCAAACCGGATTACCGCACAGGCACGGCGGATCGACACCTGCCAATCCGCTCGCATCTCGTCGACCAGCGCCCTCTTCCGGGCAGGCCTCAAGCCTTTCGCTTGATGACGTCCTGCAGCATCTCCTTATCTAGCGAAAGGTCCGCGACGATCTTCATTAGCCTTGCATTCTACTGCTCGAGCTCCCTCAGCCGCTTCATCTCCGACGGCATCAAACCCGCATACTTCTTCTTCCAATTGAAGAACGTCGCCGAGCTGAACCCGACTTTCCTGCAGACTTCCGTGATGGGAGTACCGTCCTCCGCCTGCTTGATGATGCACGCCTTCTGCGCGTCCGTGAACTTCGATGCCTTCATGCGTTTCCGCTCTTCTCCCAGCCAAGGATTCGATGCGGAAGACTCTAACCAAAATCGGGGGCGTTTCAGGGGATCACAACAAGGCAGTCAAAGCTTGGTTCAAGCTTTGACCATCCTGCAGCTAGGTCGCTCGGCGTTTGGAAAGATGGTCGATAAAGGTCCGCAACGCGGGCGTAACCAAACGTGTTCCCGCATAGTAGAGATAAAAACCCGGAAATCGCGGCGTCCAGTCTGTCAGAAGGGTTTGCACCTGCCCTGACGCGATTGCTGATGTCGCGTCCTGCTCAAACAAGAACGCGATACCGGCTCCGTCAATGGCGGCTCGGAGAAGAACGCGGGAATCCGTCGAAATAAGCGGTCCATCCACTTCAACGTTGAAACAACGGCCGTCTTTCTCGAATTCCCACAACCAGGGCACCCCGGTGGAGGGTCGCAGGAAGTTGAGGCAGGCATGATCGCGAAGCGCTGTAGGCGTTTCAGGATGACCGTGCTTTGCGAGATAGACAGGCGCGGCGACAACGACCATACGCACCGGACCACCGACCGGGACGGCGCGCATCCCCGAGCCCAAGCTTTCGCCAAGCCGCAAACCGGCGTCAAAACCGCCCGCCACAGCATCGTCCAGCATTTCACTGACAACAATCTCGACCTTCACGCCCGGATAGGCGGCATGAAAGCTGGCCAGGTGCGGTGCGAGAGCATGTTCTGCACCCACACTTGGAGCGGTTATCCGCACGCGCCCGGTCACACGATCCAGAGTAGCAAGCAATTCACCTTCGGCTGCCGCAATCTCGGCCAGTGCTGGCGTGATGCGCATTCGCAGTCGTTGGCCTGCTTCGGTCGGTGCAACGCTGCGAGTCGTGCGGCTCAAAAGCCTTTGCCCCAACCTTTGTTCAAGAGTGCTGATAGACTGGCTGACAGCCGAGGGTGTCATGCCGAGATGGGGCGCTGCCTTACGGAAGCCCCCATGATCCAACACTGCAAGAAATACCCGCAATTCGGCAATGTCATGTCCTCGCATTGTATGCCTTTTACTTAACAGTGTGATCGGATCGTAACGCATTATCATTACGCCGTCGATTTGCCATTCTCTCGCAAGACCAAGATGGAGCATAGCGATGCGGTTAGACGATTACAGGTTGCTTGGGCGATCAGGACTTAAAGTGTCGCCGATGGCATTGGGCACGATGACGTTCGGGACCGAATGGGGCTGGGGCGCGGCGGAACCGGACGCGCGGGATATTTTTGACACCTATGTGGATCGCGGTGGCAACTTCATCGACACGGCCAACTTTTACACCGGCGGCACATCCGAACAAATGGTCGGCGCTTTCGCTGCCGGTCGGCGCGACACGCTGGTCATTGCAACGAAATATACTCTTCCGATGCGCGCGGGAGATCCGAACTCTGGTGGCAACAGTCGTCGCGCCATCGTTCGCGCAGTGGAGGACAGCCTCGGACGACTTGGGACTGACTATATTGATCTTCTCTATCTCCACGCCTGGGACTTTACGACGCCGGTTGAGGAAATCCTGAGAGCGATGGATGATCTGGTTGCCGCGGGCAAGGTCGTCTACCTTGGGCTGTCGGACATCCCGGCATGGCAAGCCGCCCGTATGCAGGCTATCGCCGATTTGCGGGGCTGGTCTCCGATGATCGCCCTACAGCTTGAATACAATCTGATCGAACGCAGCGGCGATCGCGACCTGATCCCGATGGCCCGCGAGATGGGTATGGGCGTTCTTCCGTGGTCGCCGCTCGCCAGCGGGCTGCTGAGCGGAAAGTACAGCCGCAAGGACCTTGAGGGCAGGACAGATGTCCAGGGTCGTGCGGCCATGGCGCGACAGGGCTCACCCATGGATGATCGGACCTTCGGCATCCTCGACGTGCAGGCGGACATCGCTGCCGAGACGGGCCAAAGCCCCGCTGCAGTCGCCTTGGCCTTCCTGCTGTCGCAATCTGGAATCGCCGCTCCTATTGTCGGCGCGCGGACACTTGAGCAGCTCGAAGGCCACCTTGCAGCACTGGATTTTGAACTGGAACCTGCGCAGTTGTCACGTCTTGAAGACGCAGGGGCGCCGGACCTTGGGTTTCCTCACTCTTATCTCAAGCGACCGGAGATACGTCAGAACATCTACGGCGGATTGTCCATTCAAACACGATAGCGTTGCGCCGGCACCGAAGCTCGCTTGCATCCAGCTTCCGCCAAGGCAACCCCGAACGGGAATGCAACCATCCGCACCCTCAAACGCGGCCAAATCCAAAGGGGGTGTCCGCGTACTGTGTTGGTCAGCTATGCGGATGAAGCGCCCTTTCGCTGCGCCTGCGTGAACGGCGGCTTTGTCGTGCAAGTGTTTGCGAAGGTCTGTAGACCGTTAATGCAACATCATTAGCTTTTGGAACCG
The DNA here is from genome assembly GCF_027213915.1 of Sulfitobacter sp. G21635-S1. Taxonomy (NCBI): domain Bacteria; kingdom Pseudomonadati; phylum Pseudomonadota; class Alphaproteobacteria; order Rhodobacterales; family Roseobacteraceae; genus Sulfitobacter; species Sulfitobacter sp. G21635-S1. Next base: position 9,332 of record NZ_JAPWGV010000016.1, on the reverse strand, counting down.
TCGATGCACAACACCGATGTGAGTACTCGAACCGCACAATGTGATTGTGGCCAGCTTCGCTTTACTGTCCGAGGTGAACCGGTCCATGTCCACGCTTGCACGTGTACACAATGCCAGCGTTCTTCCGGTAGCGTTATGAGCTATTCAGCCTGGTTTCCCGAAGCCTCCGTGAACATTGAGGGAAAATACACGATCCACCATCACTGTGGGCCGGAGAATCCTGATCGATTTCGAGGATTTTGCCCGGAGTGTGGTACCGGTCGCTTCTTTCGTTCCGGAGATACATTTCCAAATACGGTGGCTATCACAGCAGGAACATTTGCCGAACCTGGCTTTCCTTTGCCCGACTTCATCCTCTATTGGGCCAGTCGTCCTCAGTGGCTAGGATCACCAGAGAAAGTGAAGCTTTATCAAGAGGACGATGAGTAAAGCCGACACTCGTTAGCGGCGCAACATCCAGTAATAAGGGCTCGAAGCCGCCGTTTGTGGAGACACGTTTCACATCAGATAGGTGTTACGGTGACCGGATCAGTTCTGCGTCTGTCATTCCAGCAAGGCGCACCTCGCGCCACCTTATGCGGCCATTGAGGTTCTTCCTGGCAGGTCCACAGAATGGTCTTATGCACTTCTCGTAGCGGGCGTGGGGAGAGTTCACATTTTGGATGTGATGGCTTCCGGCAGCGACGCGTGCGCCTGGTTTGCCTCCAACGACGAAATGCTCGACCTCACGCTGAGCAGCAACCTTCGCATAGGCGCTGGCTCCATCGGAGGAAAGCACCCCATCACGGGGCACCAAGGATTTCATGGCGCGCTCCAACGTCGCGCTCTTTCGGTGTGGCAATCCCTCAAACATGCGGGTAATCCCCCCTTTTTTACGGGGGCTTGGTCGTAGAATTTACGCGGCCATCTTCAATTTCTGAGCGGGTGTCATGCCGCCGTTGCCCATGTTCGGGCGCTCGTGGTTGTAGGACCATAGCCACTCGGTGCCAATCTGCTGCACCTCCTTGATGCTTTCAAAGATGTAGAGGTCCAGCCATTCGTGCCGGACCGTTCGGTTGTAGCGTTCGACATAGGCGTTCTGCTGCGGCTTTCCGGGCTGGATGTAGGCCAGGGTGATGCCCCTGTTCTCGGCCCATTCCATAAGGGTGCCGCTGATGTATTCCGGGCCGTTGTCGACACGAATTGTCCCGGGGACACCACGCCATTCGATGATCTGGTTTAGGGCTCGAACAACCCGCTCCGCAGGCAGTGAGAAGTCGATCTCAATGCCCAGTCCTTCGCGGTTGAAGTCGTCCAGAACATTCAGGAGGCGGAATTGCCGTCCATCCCCGAGCCTATCGGCCATGAAGTCCATGGACCAGACCTCATTCGGGGCTTCTGGCACGGCCAGTTCTTCCGGCTTTTCCCGCTTCAAACGCTTGCGCGGCTTGATCCGCAGGTTCAGCTCAAGTTCACGGTAGATCCTGTACACGCGTTTGTGGTTCCAGCCATGTCCCTGGACATTGCGCAGATAGAGAAAACACAGGCCAAAGCCCCAGGTCTTCTTCGACGTCGTCAGCCCGAGCAGCAGGTCGGCGATCTGCTCGTTCTCGTCATCCAGCTCCGGACTGTAACGGTAGCATGTCTCGCTGACGTCAAACGCCCGACACGCCAGCGCGATGCTGACACCCTTCATCGCCACCGCTTTCACGGCCAACTCTCGGCGTTGAGCTGGCCGCTTCATTTTTTTCCGAGCGCCTCCTTCAGGAGGTCGTTCTGCATGCTGACATCGGCATACATGCGCTTCAGGCGCCGGTTCTCTTCAGCCATCGCCTTCATCTCGCTGATGAGGCTGGCGTCCATCCCGCCATACTTCGCCCGCCACTTGTACAGCGTCGCGCTGCTCATGCCGTGTTCGCGGCACAGTTCGGCAGCAGGCACACCGCCCTCCATCTGTCGCAGCACACCCATGATCTGGGCCTCGGTAAAACGTGTCTTCTTCAGCGGAATCTCCTCAGTCATCCTGCCGAGAAAATTCTACTTCCGCATCCCCTTAAGATCAGGGGGGATTACCGTGTTCGGAGCCCCTGAGAAGGCGCAGGCCTATGACATCGACTGCGCGATCATGCTCTGCATGGCCGGTGGGTTCCCCCCGAGCGCGGTCTGCGCGCGCGCCTATCGCACCATGATCCGCCGCATCACGCCCTGGCCGAGCCTGCCGCCCTTCGGGGTCTGCACCTTTGCCCATGTGCCGGTCGAGCTGGGTGGGCCGGGCGGGGAGGGCGAACTCGACACCAACCTGCCTGAATACGAATGGCTGAACCGCACTCATGTGATCTGGTTCACAGGGCGATCTTACAGAACACGCGACGATCCTAGGTCGTGTTGACATTCAGGTACACCACTTGAGTGCGCATACGAGATTTGCGAAGCCCAGATAGTTCCGTGCCAGCTTGTCATAGCGCGTTTCGATCCTGCGGAAGTGTTTGATCTTGCTGAAGAACCGCTCGATGGCGTTGCGATCCTTGTAGAGGCAGGGATCGAACCTTCGCCATGACGCCGTGGTCGACCGGCGTGGGACAACCGGTTTTGCGCCGGTCTGGGCAATGGCCTGCATCGCACGCGCGCCGTCATAGCCCTTGTCCGCCAGAACAAAACGCGCCCGCAACCCGCAGAGCAACGGCTCAATTTGGGTGATGTCGTTGCGCTCACCACCTGTCAGGATCAGGCGGAGCGGATTGCCGTGCGCATCTGTCGCGAGGTGTATCTTGCTGCTGAGCCCGCCACGTGAGCGCCCTAACGCCTGAGCTTCAGCCCCCCTTTTTGCGCCCCTGACGAATGTTGATGAGCGCGGACGATGGTGCTGTCCACAAGGATGTACTCGAACTCCGGATCGTCAGCCATCGCATTGAAAAGGCGGTCAAATACGCCTTCTCGGCACCACCTGTTGAAACGGACATAGACCGAGTTCCATTTACCGAAGCGCTCTGGCAAAGCTCGCCAATGCGCACCCGTCCGCGCCATCCAAAGGATCGCTTCCATGAAATGCCGGTTGTCGCGCCCGGTTCGCCCAGGGTCGGTTGCTTTGCCGGGCAGATGGTTTTCCATCTTGGCCCAGATACGGTCACTGATTTCCTGTCTGCTCAATCATGCTGGCCTCCTATCCAGTAACCAGCTTGAATCACAAAACTCAGCACCTGTGAATCCTGAATGTCAACACAACCTAGGCAGTGGGACTGGTCAATCCGCTCCTGTGATCGCGAGAATTCGACCTGCCGCTACATCCAGCGGGTGTACGGCTCCCACACACCCTGGCCCGCGACATTCATCTCGGAAAGCGGTCAAGAGATCGTCTATCCGACCAGCGGGGGCCTTTGGCACTTCTCTTCGCGCAGCATCATGGTCGAATACGGCGACTACGAGGGCAACATGGGGCACTCGGAGTGGTTCTCCTGCTGATCTGAGCGCTCCGATGCCTTCAGGGAGACCGGGCGCAACACGGCAAGATCTGCATCAAAGCGTTCCGTATCGACATGCCAGCGGCGGCTCACCGAACCGTCATTTCAACGGTAGTCTGTGAACAGGTGAATATCCTGGACCCCGTCGCTCAGAAACCCTTCCAGGAAGGGCCAGCCGGTCTTCTTCTTACCCATTGAACTCACTACGCTCCATTTGACTACCTTGTGAGACGTTCCGATCCAGGACGCATCAGGGGCGGGCAAATACTGGCTAGCGTTTTGTGAAAAGCTCTTCGGGATCGACATTGAGCGCTTTGGCGATGCGTTCGAGAAGGTCGAGGGAGGCCGCAAATTTGGCGTTCTCGACCTTGCCCAAATGGCCGCGGCTCACATTGGCCCGATGAGCAAGCTCCTCTTGGCTGAGGCCGCGGGCGCGTCTCAATTCCTGGATGTTCAGAGCTACACGGTCCCGCAAGTTCATGCCCGCGAAACGGACACGGGTGCGCGAAATATCGCCACGCGATATATGCTACATTCGGAGGTACAGAAAAGAATTCTTGGAACGGCGCGAGATCGCCGGAATGGGATGCCTGCCGATACGCAGGTCAAGGGGTGATCCGTCTCGCAAACATTATGGGCCGTTCAAACATTCTTTCTGAAAAGGGTGGCACCGGAATTGCCGGTGCCGCCAGTTGGTCGCCCACAGGGAGGTGTAGAGGACGAATTCTACAAGGAAATTTGGGGGCGGCAAAAAAATCGCATAATAGTAATAATGTTGTCTTCTGAGGGCTACAAATACTCGCTGCCATGGATGCACCAAAATTAAACGCAATTACATCATTTCGATGATCCATCCGGTTGCCGAGTCTCGGGGCTTCTCCAACTCAAAGCGAAGAGCTTGCGCGATCTTGAGGAATAAAGGTTTCAGCCTATCTGCTTGCCAACATCTTGTTCAGTATCGCAATCAAAGCCTGCTTTTCGTCCGCGGACAGCATCGCGGTGGCAACGGCTTGGCTTTCTGCCATTACCGTCTTGAGTTCGGCGAACCGGCTTGCACCCTGGGAGGTAATGTCCACGATCTTCCTGCGCGCGTCGCCTAAGTCGGTCGATCGTTCGACGTCCCCCCTCTTTTCGAGGTCCGTGACGACGGTCGCAATGTCTTTGCGATCCAGTCCGGTGCGCCGACACAGCTCTGCCTGGCTGATCGCGCCCTCGCCGACAAGTGTCGCCATCACAGCAAAATCAAACTGCGTGGCACAATGCTTTGCCAGCGCGCTCCGGCTGAGTCCCGATCCTCGCGTTCCTGCAAGCGACAAGAGACGAGTCGGGAGCGATTTGAGATAGGGCGTTGTCTGTTCGAACTCGGACATTGACATCCTCATATTGGTTGGTAGAACCAACGAATAATGTTGGTTCTACCAACTACCCGACATCGCGTCGATATGCAACTCCGGGAGCCCTTCTATGGCCGTCAAACTCGCACCTCCAACCGTGGCGCTTCTCATGGCTGCCAGCCTGACAATCCTGTCGAACGCGACAATCAGCCCCGCCTTGCCGCAGATCGCAGATGCCTACAGCGGCAACCCGAACGCTCAACTTCTGACGCGCTTGCTGGTCACGGCGCCCGCGTTGCTGGTCGCCATTCTCTCGCCCCTGGCGGGCATTCTTGCCGACAGGCTAGGGCGCAAGTGGGTGCTGCTGGTCGGAACAGGCATCTTTGGCGTTGCAGGGACAGCCGGTTTGTATCTGCCAAGCCTTGAAGCCATCTTCGTCAGCCGACTCTTTCTTGGCGCCGGCGTGGCCTTTGCAATGACGGCACAATCAGCTCTGATCGGTGATCTTTTCGATGGTCCGGATCGGGGGACCTTCCTCGGCTACCAGATTGCCGCGACAAATTTCAGCGGCTTCCTGGCCATCTCACTGGCCGGGGTCCTCGCTGTCTCCTCATTCCGGTACCCTTTTGCGATTTACGGCGTGGCCCTGTTGATGCTTCCGCATTTCTGGCGGGTGTTCGACACCGTTCGTCCCGAGCGGGATACCACCTTGCAGGGCTCTGCGGGCGGAACCAGTGCGTGGCCTTTGCCGCTCCTGGGACTTTGCCTGCTCGCATTTCTGTCCATTTCGGCGTTCTACGTGATGCCGACGCAGTTTCCCTTCTATGCGCAAGAGGACATGGGCGTGACCTCCGCAACCGCGGGCTTCCTTCTGGGCCTTCTGACGCTGGCCGGCGGCGTCGCGGCACTGGTTTCGGGTAACTGGCGCAAGCGGGCCGGGACCCTTTGGTCGCTGACGGCGGGACAGGCGCTGTTGGCCCTTGGTTTCATGACGATTGCGTCAAGCCAGACGTTGCCGTTCCAGGCTATCGGGGCGATTTTGATCGGCGCGGGCTTTGCCGCCGTGATCCCGTCGACCATGGCCTGGATGTTTGACATAGTCCCACCAGCGCGACGCGGCATCGCGTCTGGCATCATGACCACTGCGCTTTTCTTCGGCCAGTTCGTATCGCCGTTCTTCTCGCAGCCGATCATCGCAAGATGGAGCTTCCAAGCCCTCTTCTGGTCGGTGGCCGTACTTTTTGGCGTGACGGCGCTGTGCCTTGTCATGAAATCCCTGCTCCGCGGGCTGACACGAGAGGTGTCATCGCGCTGACAATGGATCGGACGCATCAGGATCACCGCAGGTTCCGGTCTGAGGTCCCGAAGGGTTTCATGTGACTCAGGACAGTCCCGGCGCGGCCATCTTCGACAGTAGCTCGCGGTAGGGACAGACATCGTCCTCGAAGGGCACATGCCGACGACGAAACCGGGTGTCGGCCAGCGCCTCTGGCCGGGTGATCCTGTCCATCCTGAAATGCCTGAACCCTGCGCGTATCGGGTCCCATCCGACAAGATACCACAGCGGCGGCAAGATCAGCATGGCCTGCGGTTCCACTTCGCGTTCGGTCCGCCGGCCCTTTGCATCACAGTAGTCGAAACGGATGACATGACGCCTCAGGAAAGCTTGTTCGAAGGCCGTGAGCAGGGTCGCATCCATGTTCCCCGTGTCCGACACATCCTGAAGCGGAGACAGCTGGCCGATATGCAGGCAATCGAGGAAGCGGCGCAGGTCCTTCACCCTGTCCGCCGGCAGGGCTTTTTCGATCTTTGCCAGGCCCGAATCCGCCAGGTCCGAAAAGGGCAGTTTGCCGGTGGCCCGCATCGCCGCGACGCTGATCAGCAGTGCGAAGACTTCCGGCACAGAGAGTTTGGCGTGGGTCTGGAGCGACTGCGGATCGAGCTGAAGGCCGCCGCCGCGACCGACATCGGAATGGATGAAATGGCCTTCGTCCCGCAGGGCACCGATATCGCGCAACACGGTGCGGCGGGACACACCGACCTCGCCGGCCAGCGCATCGATCGTGGATGTGCCATTGCGGCGCAGGCTGCGCAGGATGGCGTCATGTCTCTGTCTCACGTTCATATCGCCAACCTATCGCAATTGGTGACACATTCTGGCACTGTTTCGTCCTACAGCGAACCCGGAAACCAAAAGCAAGGAGATTGCGATATGGAACGGACCGCTGTGAACCCCTGGGACTGGTCAATCAGGCTTGGCTATAATCAGGCCGAAGTGATCGACGGCGCGACGCGGCAGGTGATCTGCTCGGGCCAGACTGCCGTGGATGGCGCGGGCAATCCGCAGCACTTGGGCGACATGCGGGGCCAGATCGGCCTGGCTCTCGATAATCTGGAGGCCGTTCTGAAGGCTGCGGGCATGGATCTTGGCAAGGTCGTCAAGCTTGGTGTCTATGCCACCGACGTCGACGAGGCGCTGAAGAACTTTGACCTGATGGGCATGCGCTTCGGCTCATATGATGTTGCACCACCGATGACGCTTCTGGGAGTGACCCGACTGGCGATTCCCGGGTTGCTTTTCGAAATCGAAGCCATCGCCGCCGCTTGACAGAGAGCGGCGCGGGGGGCTTCGACAGAGGTGCCCCGCATCCCTCTGGCGAAAGGCCGGGGCGACAGACAATCGGCCGTACGTGTGCTGACACCGTCCTTGCCGGTCCGGCGCCATCATTGGCCGGCGGGGATCGGCATGATAGCCTTGGCCCGGCACGGTAATACTCCGAGGACGACATGCTGATCTGGCGCTGCCCAAACGAAGGCCCCCTTCTGGATGTCGTTGAACGAATCTGGTGTGTGACGGACAGTACCGCTAAGGGGTTCGAGACGGTGCTGCCCTCCGGCAAGGCCCAGATCATTCTCAGCCTGTCAGGGTTGGCCTTGGCGACGCATGACCCTTGCTGCGACGCCGCCCCGTCCGGCAGTTTTCAGGTGTTTCAGGGCCCGTCCTCCCGTCCGCGGCGCATTGCGCGGGACCCGCAGGTCGCGCTGTGCGGTGTCAGCTTCCATCCCGGCGGTGCCGCAGCGCTGATCGACCGGATCGACCTGACCGCCGACCGTGTCCTCCCACTCGGCCGGTATTGGGGCGCAGAGGCCGCGCGGCTGAGAGAGGGGCTGCGCCAGCGCGACGGCCATCACGCCCGGCTTGACCTGCTCACGGCCGAGATCCTTCGGCGCCTGCACAGCCCTCCGGGTGCGGAGACGGTCCGCCGCGGCCTGCAGTGTCTTATGTCAGGCGCCTCGGTGACGGAAACCTGTGCCGAGCTCGGCTGTTCGCCCTACATGTTCAGAACGCTGTTCCGCAGGCAGGTCGGCTTCACACCGAAACACTTTCTCAGGATCGAAAGGTTCCGACAGGCCGCGCGGGGTCTGTTGTCCTCGGATCCACTTGCCGAGATCGCTTACGACGCGGATTTCGCCGACCAGTCCCACATGACGCGAGAGGTCGAGCATTTTGCCGCGATGACGCCGGGCCGTCTGCGCGCCCGCCCCCGCACGCATCCCGGCCATGTGCCGGAAGATCAGATTTGATTTTCGTTCAAGACCGCCACGGGGCAGAGCCGCTACCATGCATCCGATACCCCTGACAGGAGAAACAGGATGCCTCTGCCCCTTCCCAATGACGGCTTTGTCCGGCTGGTCATGCGCAACGCCGATGCGGCCATCGGGTTTGTTCAGGACGCCTTTGGCGGAACCCTGGTCGAACGCTTTGCCGAGACAGACGGCCGGGTGGTTCATTCCCGGCTTTCTCTCGGCAGTCTGGATGTCTCGATTGTCGAAGAGGTGCCCGAATGGGGCTGGCTTGCGCCGCCGTCTCTTGGCGGATCGCCGGTTCTTGTTCACCTGGGCTTTGAGGCTTGCGATGCGGTCGCGGACCGCATGGTTGCCCTGGGCGCGGAGGTCATCATCCCGATCAAGGATCGCCCCTATGGCAAACGCGAGGGGCGTCTGCGCGATCCCTTTGGCCACCTCTGGGTGCTGAGCCATGAGCTGGCAGAATGACGGTCCTGCGCATTGTCGCCAATATCCCCGCAGGCTCTGTTCGGAGGGTGCAGGACTTCTACGCCACCCTCTTCGATCTGGAGCTTGTCATGGACCATGGCTGGATCGTGACCCTTGCCTGCTCCGAAACAGCGGCGGCTCAGATCAGCATCGCGTCCGGGGGAGGGTCCGGCACCGCCGTGCCCGATCTCTCGATCGAAGTCGACGATGTCGACGCCGTCCATCGTCGCGCCATAGCAATGGGCTGTGACATCACCTATCCGCTGACGGACGAGCCCTGGGGCGTCCGGCGGTTTTATGTGGCGGACCCGGAGGGCAAGATCGTCAATGTTCTGGGCCATCTCCGATAAGGCCATGGTGCTCTTTCGCCGGATCGTCTGAGGCCAAGCGACGGGCCCGCAAAAGTCGGGTGGCTTTCATTCGCGGTTGCAGGCGGCTACAACCGGCGCGTGGAGTGCGATGCCTTGGAGGTCGACATGGAATATCCTTCTGTCCTTTGGAAGCG